>NZ_JBHVWW010000043.1:18237-52201 GCF_042882025.1 Kitasatospora sp. NPDC058243 | reverse complement strand
TTCCTCCTCTTGGGGGGAGGGTGGGGGGTGACCGTCTCTGTGGGGGAGCTCCCCGAACGTACCGCAAGCGCGCAAAACGTTCCGGGGGGCGCCCCCCCCCCACACGGGTTCCCCCCCCACCGGCATGTTCGCGTTCCCGCCCCTCAGGGGCCCTAGGTGCCCCGCGCCGTCAGGGGCAGCGGACCACCTGGCCGGCGTAGGCGAGCCCGCCGCCGAAGCCGAAGAGCAGGACCGGGTCGCCCGGGGACAGCTCGCCGCGTTCGACCAGCTTGGAGAAGGCCAGCGGGATGGAGGCGGCCGAGGTGTTGCCGGAGTCGACCACGTCCCGGGCCACCACCGCGTCGGTGAGGCCCAGCTTGGCGGCGATCGAGTCGATGATCCGCAGGTTGGCCTGGTGCGGCACGAAGCCCTTCAGCTCCGACGGGTCGATCCCGGCCTGCTCGCAGGCCCGGCGGGCCAGCGGGGCGAGCTGGGTGGTGGCCCAGCGGAACACCGACTGGCCCTGCTGGCTGATCACCGGGTCCCAGCCGGTGATCACCACGGCGTCGCCCTTCTCCGGCTCGGAGCCCCAGACCACCGGGCCGATGCCGGGCTCGGCACCGTCCTCCTGGGCCTCGACCACCGCGGCGCCGGCGCCGTCGCCGAAGATCACGCAGGTGGTGCGGTCGGTCCAGTCCAGCGTGTCGGACATCCGCTCGGCGCCGATCACCAGCGCGCGGCGCGCCGCGCCGGCCCGGATCGCGTGGTCGGCGGTGGCCAGGGCGTACGAGAAGCCGGAGCAGACCGTGTTGATGTCGTACGCGGCGGGCGCCCGGACGCCGAGCCGGGCGGCCACGGCGGCGGCGGTGTTGGGGCTGCGCTCGATCGCGGTGCAGGTGGCGACCACGATCAGGTCGATCTCGTCGGCCGTCCGGCCGCTCTTGGCGAGCGCCTTCTGCGCGGCCTCGGTGGCGAGGTCGACCAGGGTCTCGCCCTCGGCGATGTGCCGGGTTCTGACGCCCACCCGGCTACGGATCCACTCGTCGTTGGTGTCGACGAGCGCCTCCAGGTCGTCGTTGGAGAGGACCTTGGGGGGCTGGTAGTGGCCGAGTGCCACAATGCGCGAACCGCTCATAGTGCCATGGAACCGGGTTACCCACTGGTCAGCGGGGCGCGCCCGGCTACAGGATCCGCCCCCGCGATCTGTAGGAGCCCGACAAGGGGCGTTGCGGCGACTGGCCTCCGGGCGCGCCGGGATCGACGCCGATGCGGACGACGGGGCGGGCACCGCCGCCGATGACGGGGCCGGCACCGCCCGGAACACCGTTCGGACGCCACCGGAACGCCGCCGGAACGCCGCAGTCGGGCCGGGGTCAGGCCGGGGTCAGGCCGGGGTCGGAACGCCGGGGTCAGGCGGACAGCGAGGCGGCGTCGCCCATCACGATCACCGGGTGGGCCGCCGGGTCCAGGGTGCGGATCAGCTCGGCCATCTTGTCCTCGGGGATCGAGACGCAGCCGTGGGTGGGGCCGTCGTGGTCGACGTGGATCCAGATCCCGCCGCCCTTCTTCGCCCCCATCGGGCGGCGCGGGTCCAGCGGGGAGTTTCCGGGCACCCGGTTGTAGTTGATCGCGACCACGTAGTCGAAGGAGCCGGCCAGCTGGTCGCCGAAGAAGCCCGTCCCGGAGACCACGAAGCTCGGGTCCTTGTCGTACGGGAGCTTGCTGCCCGGGTCGGCCTTGCGGCCGCCCGCGTCGGAGAGCGCGAAGACGCCGATCGGGCTGCGCAGGTCGCCCTCGTTGTGGTCGGTGGTCCAGCCGTTGTTGCCGTTGTGGCCCTGCCAGGTCTCGCCGGCCAGCCAGCGGCCCTCGGGGGTGCGGGTCCAGAGGGTGACGGTGTTCTTGTTGCCGTTCTTGTCCTGGCCGGAGGCGAGCACCACCTGGGTGGTCTCGGTGGGTATCTTCGCGACGAAGTCGGCGCCGAGGCCGGGTATCGCGGCGACCGAGCCGTCCGCACGGACCTGGCTGCGGTCGGCGGCCGGGGGCTGGGTCTGCCGGTCGGCGGCGGCCCGGGCGGCGGGAGCCGGCTGGTCGGGCGTGCTGACGCCCTCCGGGCCGGGGCCGTCGGCGGCCGCGGCGACGGGCTTGGCGTCGTCCTGGCCGACGGTGTACCAGCCGGCGGCGGCCGCGACCAGCAACGCGGTGCCGGCCATCACCGCCTTGCCGTGACGCTTCTTCTTCGCCTTCCGGCGGTGCCCCCGAGCGGCCGCCCGGGGGCCCACGGGCGCCGCCGCGGGCGGGGGCGTGGGCTGCCGGACGGGCTCCGGCTCGAACGCGTACACCGGCTCGGCGTCGTACACCGACTCGGGGGCGTACACCGGCTCGGCGGCGACGAGCGGGTCGGGCCCGGCGGCGTACGGCTGGAACGGCTGGGATGGCTGGAACGGCTGCTCGTACGCCTCGAAGTACCCGTCAGGGGCCTGCGGGAGCTGTCCGTACTCGCCGTAGTGGTCCTGCCGGACGGGCTGCTGGTACGGCTCACCCGCCCCGTACGGCTGCTGCGGCACCCCGTACACCGGCTCCGCTATCGGCTCGTACGACGGGTACGTGGTGGCGCGATGAGAACCGGACATACCGCCGATCCTGCCAAACGGTGTACCGGTTGGTAAACCCGGGGCGGGTGCGGGGGCGGTGAAGAAACGCCGCCGCCCGGGCCGGGGCCCGGGCGGCGGGGGAGTTCTCCGGTCAGAGGCGCATCGCCTGCGGGGCCTCGCGGCGCCCCAGGTCCGGGCCCTCGTACTCGCGGATGATCTCGTAGCGGGTGTTGCGCTCGACCGGGCGGAAGCCGGCGTCGCGGATCAGGTCGAGCAGGTCGTCGCGGCCCAGCTTGTTCGGGGTGCCGAAGTTGTCCGCGTCGTGGGTGATCTTGTACTCGACCACCGAGCCGTCCATGTCGTCCGCGCCGTGGCTGAGCGCCAGCTGGGCGGTGGTGACGCCGTGCATCACCCAGAAGACCTTGACGTGCGGGACGTTGTCGAAGAGCAGCCGGGAGACCGCGAAGGTCTTCAGCGCCTCGGCGCCGGTGGCCATCTCCGTGCGGGCCATCAGCTTGTTGCGCACGACGCCGTCCTTGGAGTCGTGGAAGTCGTGCTGGTAGCGCAGCGGGATGAAGACCTGGAAGCCGCCGGTCTCGTCCTGCAGCTCGCGCAGCCGCAGCACGTGGTCCACCCGGTGGCGGGGCTCCTCGATGTGGCCGTACAGCATGGTGGCCGGCGTCTTGAGGCCCTTGCTGTGGGCGAGGCGGTGGATCCGCGACCAGTCCTCCCAGTGGGTGTCGTGGTCGACGATGTGCTGGCGGACCTCCCAGTCGAAGATCTCCGCGCCGCCGCCGGTCAGCGACTCCAGGCCGGCGTCGATCAGCTCGTCCAGGATCTCGTCGGCGGGCAGGCCGCTGATCTTCTCGAACCAGTGGATCTCGGTGGCGGTGAAGGCCTTCAGCGAGACGTTCGGCAGGGCCGCCTTCAGCTCCCGCAGCGAGCGCGGGTAGTAGCGCCAGGGCAGGGTCGGGTGCAGGCCGTTGACGATGTGCAGCTCGGTGAGGGAGTCGACCTCCATCGCCTTGGCGAGCCGGACGGCCTCCTCGATGCGCATCGTGTAGGCGTCCTTCTCGCCCGGCTTGCGCTGGAACGAGCAGTACGCGCAGGACGCGCTGCACACGTTGGTCATGTTGAGGTGGCGGTTGACGTTGAAGTGGACGACGTCGCCGTTCTTCCGCGTCCGCACGTGGTGGGCCAGACCGCCCAGCCAGGCCAGGTCGTCGCTCTCGTAGAGCGCGATCCCGTCCTCGCGGGTCAGCCGCTCACCCGCGTAGACCTTCGCCTCCAGCTCGCGCTTCAGCCCTGCGTCCATGCGGTGCCCCGCCTCCTCCGACTTCGATTCCTTGCCGGACCGAGCGTACGCCTATGCCGACAGCAGCTCAGCGAGCAGTGCGGGGTCGATGTTGCCACCACTGACCACGGCCGCGACCGTCCGGCCCCCGGTCTCGGCGGCGCGGTGGAAGTAGGCCGCCGGGGCGACCGCGCCGGAGGGCTCGGCGACCAGCCGGCCGCGGCGGGCCAGCAGGGCGACGGTGGCGCGGATCTCGTCCTCGGTGACGGTGACGATGTCGTCCACGTACGCGGTCAGGTGCTCGAAGGGCAGCTCGCCGACCGACGGGGTGCGCAGGCCGTCCGCGATGGTCCGGTAGGTGTCGGCGACCGGCCAGGCCAGCCGGCGGCCGGCCCGGAAGCTGGCCTGCGCGTCGGCGGCCAGCTCCGGTTCCACGCCGATCACCCGGATGCCCGGGCGGGTGAGCTTGAGCGCGGCCGCCGTCCCGGAGATCAGGCCGCCGCCGCTGACCGGCACCAGGACGGTGTCCAGCCCGGCCGGGGCGTCCTCGGCGATCTCCAGGCCGACCGTGCCCTGGCCCGCGATGATGAACGGGTCGTCGTACGGCGGCACCCAGACGTAGCCGTGCCGCTCGGCCAGTTCGGCGGGCAGGGTGTCCCGCTCCTCCGGCGACACCAGGACCACCTCGGCGCCGAACCCCCGGGTGGACTCCACCTTCACCGCCGGCGAGGTGTCCGGCATCACGATCACGGCCTTGATGCCGAGCAGCGCCGCCGCGTACGCCACCGCCTGCGCGTGGTTGCCGCTCGACTGGGCGACCACGCCGCGGGCCCGCTCGCCCTCGGTGAGCGCGGCCAGCCGGTTGTACGCACCACGGGTCTTGAAGGCCCCGGTCGGCTGGAGGTTCTCGGGCTTCAGCCAGAGCCGGCGCTCCCCCTCGTCCGCCCACGGGGCGGGAACCAGCGGGGTGCGCACGGCCACCCCCGCGATCCGCTGCCGAGCGGCGCGCAGCTCCTCCAGACCGACCAGTGCCATCCGTCACTCTCCTTCGGGAGGGAGTTCGCTCACCCGGTTCTCCCACTTCGTGGAGAGTACGACGGTGGTGCGGGTGCGGGCCACGCCTTTCGTGCCCGAGATCCGCTTGACCACCGACTCCAGGCCCGCCACGTCGGCCACCCGGACCTTGAGCATGTAGGAGTCGTCACCCGCGATGAACCAGCAGTCCTCGACCTCGTTGAGGTCCTTGAGCCGGTGCGCGACGTCCTCGTGATCGGCGGCGTCGGTCAGCTGAAGGCCGATCAGGGCCGTGACGCCGAAGCCGAGCGAGGCCGGATTGACCGTCGCGCGGTAGCCGGTGATGACACCGGCCTGCTCCAGCCGGTTGATCCGATCCGTGACGCTCGGGCCGGAGAGCCCGACCAGCCGGCCCAGCTCGGCGTAGGACGCGCGGCCGTTCTCCCGGAGCGCCTGGATGAGCTGTCTGTCCACCGTGTCCATATACCGTCCGCGTCCTTCCGAACCTCACCAGACCCACAGATCATTATCCGGATTCCAAGGCGCCATGCGCGGAACAACCCGGATATCGCAGAGAAGATACTCTCCCGCCCCCGGCCTCCTCACTCCCCCTCAGCCGACACGCTGCCGTTCTCGTCGGCCCGGCGGGCCGCCGCCCCCAACTCCCCTTCCCAGCGCAGGTACAGGGAATGCGGGACGCCGACCGCGTCCAGCACCCGGCCGGCCACGAAGTCGACGAGTTCCCGCACGGTCGAGCCGCCGGCGTAGAACCCGGGAGAGGCGGGGAGGACGACGGCGCCCTGCGCGTCGAGCTCCACCAGGTGCTTCAACGTCACCCCGTTGAGTGGCGCCTCGCGCACGCACACGACCAGCGGGCGGCGCTCCTTGAGGGTGACGCTGGCCACCCGCTGCAGCAGGTCCTTGCTCAGGCCGAGCGCGATCCCGGCCACCGCGCCGGTGGTCGCGGGCACCACCAGCATGCCCTTGGCCGGGTACGAGCCGCTGGACGGGCCGGCCGCGAAGTCCCCGGCGGGCCAGTAGCGGACGTCGTCCAGGCCCTCGTCGGAGCCCAGCCAGGCGGCCAGGTCGGCGCGCCAGTGGGCGTCCCGGAAGGAGATGCCGGTCTCGTCGAGGATGGTGAGCCGGGCGGCTCGGCTGACGATCAGGTCCACCGGCTCCCCGGCGGCGAGCAGCGCCCGGACCACCGAGGCGGCGTACGGCGTCCCCGACGCACCAGAGACCCCGACCACCCACGGCTGACGCTTGACTGTTCCCATGTCCCATTTCTATCCGGACTCACCCGGTCGGGCCTCATCCGCGGGCTCCCCTGGAAGGATGGGGGCATGGCAGCGACCCTCGTCGACCTCACCCATCAGGTGACCACCGCGATGCCGGTCTACCCCGGCGATCCGGCCGTCCTGTTGGAGCCCGCGCTCACCACCGCCACCGCCGGGGTGAACGTGCTGGCCCTGCACCTCGGCTCGCAGTCCGGGACGCACGTGGACGCGCCCTACCACGTGGACGTCACCTGGCCGACCCTGGACGGGCTGCCGCTGGAGCGGTTCACCGGCCCCGCGGTGCTCGCCGACCTGCGCGGACTGGAGCCCCGGGCCGCCGTCACCCCCGAGCTGCTCGCGCCCGCCCTGGCGCGCGTCGGCGAGGGGTCCGTCCTGCTGCTCGCCACCGGCTGGGCCCGGCACTGGGGCACCGACGCCTACCTCGCGCACCCCAGCCTGACCGCGGCCGCCGCCGAGGCGATCGTCGCCGCCGGGGTGCGGACCGTCGGGGTGGACGCGCTGAGCGTCGACCCCACCCCCGACCCGGGCCCGGGCGACCCGGCGGTCGCCGCGCTGCTCGCGGACCTCACCGACGAGCACGACCAGCCCGGCGCCGACGAGCCGACCCTCGCCGCGCACCGGGTGCTGCTGGGGGCGCCCGGCGGCGGGGTGATCGCCGAGAACCTGACCGATCTGCGGGCGCTGCTGGACGCCCAGGAGGCCGGGCGGCCGGTCGAGGTGTCGCTGTTCCCGCTGCGGCTGGCGGCGGCGGACGGTGCGCCGGTCCGGGCGGTGGCACGGCTGGGCTAGGGAGTTCGAAGACCCGCCCCGGGGCGTTCCGGCCAGTCGCCGCACGGGACTTGGTCTAGACCATCCCCCGGCGCCGCCGCTACGCTGTCCGCCCATGGCAGAGATCATCGGAGTGATCGAGCGACTCTGGCGCTACCCCGTGAAATCCACCGGCGGCGAGCGGCTCGACTCCGTCGAGGTGGACGAGCGCGGCCTGGCCGGCGACCGCCTCTACGCCGTCCGCGACGCGGACGGCAAGCTCGGCTCGGGCAAGAACACCCGCCGCTTCCGCCGGATGGACGGCCTGCTCCGCCTCTCCGCCCGCCTCGGCCACCGGATCGACGGCCCCGAACTGTTCGACCCGCTCGGCCGCCCGGTCGCCGACCCGGGCGCCTTCCTGCGCGCCTACCTCCAGCGCGAGGACGTCGAACTCGCCCGCGAGGACGCCGCCTCCCACTTCGACCAGCTGCCGGTCAGCGTGCTCACCACCGCCACCCTGGACTGGGTCCGCGAGGCCGCCCCCTTCACGGTGGTCGACGAGCGCCGGTTCCGCCCCAACATCCTGCTGCGGACGCCCCCGGGCACCCCGCCCTTCGTCGAGGACGGCTGGTTCGGCCGGGAGGGGCACGGCGGCACCGGCGCCCGCCTCGCCTTCGTCCGCTCCAGCGAGCGCTGCGCGATGACCGGCGCCCCGCAGCCGGGGCTGCCGCACGCCCCCGAGATCCTCAAGGCGATCGTGCACGCCCACGACGGCCGGCTCGACGCCCTCGCCGAGGTCGCCGCCCCCGGGCGGCTGAGCGTGGGCGACGAGCTCGCGCTGCACTGAGCCCGGCGAGCACCTGGAGAGCGGAACCGCAGGTCAGGGCGGTCTCAGAGGTTTTCGAAAAAACTTTTGGATCACCTGCAACCCCGGCGGCCGCCACACGTCTATGCCAGTGAGAGGCGGGGAAACCCGCCGAACCCGGACCGCGAGAGGCGCTGGGGGCGACGCCCTCGAACTTCGGGTCCGACTCCAAGCACACGTACCGGCCGGCGGCTGAAATACCGACGGCAGAACACCCTGGGGGGTATTTCCATGCCTGCTGTCCGCGCCCGTCGCTCCCGCTCCACCGTCCTCACCGCCGCCACCCTCGGCGTGCTGCTGGCCACCGGCGCGGTGCTGTCCTCCCCGGCCGCGTACGCCGCCGAGGCACCGGCCGCCGCCACCGCCCCCGCCGCGTCGGCCGCCGAGGCCACGGCCGACAAGCCGTCGCTGAAGGTCAACGCGCCGGCGACGGTCGGCCGCGGCGGACAGCCGGTCGAGTTCACCGAGACCATCACGAACCCCGGCACCACCGAGGCCTCGTTCACGCTGAGGATCGGCACGAGCGGCACGAACTCCGTCTCGGCATACGCCATCAAGGTCGACTACCGCGACGCGGACGGCACCTGGAAGCCCGTCGCCGACACCGTCCCCGGCCTGACCGTCGCCGCCGGTGCCACCAGGACCGTCCAGCTGCGCCTCACCACCGAGCTCGCCGCCTACTGGTCCAACCAGGACTCGACCGTCACGCTCAGCTCCGCCGTCCTCGACGCGACTGGCACCACCGTCCTCGCCGAGAGCACCGACCAGGTCGCGGCCAAGGCCATCACCGTGCAGGTCAAGGACGCGCCGACCACCGCCGTCGCCGGCGGCGCCCCGGTCGAGTTCGACGTCACCGTGAACAACCCCAGCGCCTCCCGCTACACCACCGTCGACAAGGTCGTGGAGGCGGACAAGCACAGCACGCTCCAGGTGCGGAAGGCCGACGGCACCTGGGAGAACATCACCGGCACCACCAGCAGCCAGCCGGGCTCCGACCGGGTCACGTACCACCTCACCGACGACAGGACCATCGCCGCCGGCAGCAGCGACACCCGGCACGTCCGCTTCGCGTTCACCGCCGACGCCCCGCTCGGCACGGCCTACATCCACCCGTGGGCGATGCTCGACCAGGGCGCCGGGGCCATGCAGGCGATCGTCGGCCCCCAGTTCGTCGCGATCGACGTCACCGCAGCCCCGGTCACCGCCAAGCCTGCGCTGACCATCCAGGAGCCGTCCTCGATCGGGTTCGGCGGCGAGCCCGTCGAGTTCTCCGAGACCGTCACCAACCCGGGCACCGCCGAGGCCCCGTTCACCCTGAAGCTCAACGTGAGCAACGTGCACGCCCGGGTGCACGACGCGTTCGCCATCGAGTACCGCGACGCCGACGGCACCTGGAAGCCGGTCGAGCTGACCTTCAAGCAGAGCGACAGGACCTTCAACTTCAGCGGCAAGGTCACCGGCCTGACCGTCCCCGCCGGCGCCACCAAGACCTTCCAGCTGCGGCTCGCCGCCGTGGGCAACAACGACGCGGGCGGCTACAACCAGCCGACCAAGCTCTACTCCGCCGTCGTCGACCCGGCGGCCGAGGACACCGTGCTCGCCGAGGCCGCCAAGGACGTCACGGTGAAGTCGCTGGCCGTCGAGCTCAAGAACGCGCCGGCCACCGCCGTCGTCGGCGGCGCCCCGGTCGAGTTCGACGTCACCGTCAACAACCCCAGCACCTCCCGGTTCGGCAAGCTCGCCACCATCCTGTGGATCGACCCGCACAGCGTCCTGGAGATGCAGAAGGCCGACGGCGCCTGGGAGACCGTGCCCGGCACCCCGGGCCCCCAGTCCGGCGGCCCCGCCCGCTACCTCATCAGCGACGACGCCCTCGCGGCAGGCGCGACCATCACCAAGCACGTCCGCCTCGCCTACACCGCCGAGGCCCAGGTCGGCCAGACCGCCGTCAGCCCGTTCGCCCACATCAACGAGGGCACCGCCCACGCCGCCATCGCGGGCCCGCAGGGCACCGCGATCCAGCTCACCGCCGCGACCGTCGACACCTCCGGCGCCGGCACCGGCCCCGTCATCCGGACCACCTACACCACCGGCACCGCCGACGAGACCGACACCACCGGCACCACGGGCACCACCGGCACCACCACCCAGCTGGCGGGCGGCGAGCTCGCCCACACCGGGTCGGACGGTGTCATCAAGACCGCGGCGGGCGCCGCCGCCCTGCTCGTCAGCGGCATCGGCGCGCTCTTCGTCGCGCGCCGCCGCCGCAGCGCCTGACCGCCCCCGTCCGAGCCCCGGCTCCCCGGCTTCGCCCGGCGGGCCGGGGCTCGGCGTTTCCCGGGAGAGCTCGGTGTTTTCCGGCAGAGCTCGGCGTTTTCCGGCAGACACGTCCCAGGAACGGATCAGGCAGTCTCCCGGCCCCGCTACGGCAGGGCGACCGCCCGCAGGTAGGCCTCGGCGAAGAGGTCGATGGACTCCTCCAGCGAGGGCAGTCCGGCGCCGAGCGCCGGTTCGAGGACCGGCCGCAGCAGGATGTGGTTGATCAGCGGGCCGAACAGCAGTTGGACCAGCACCGGGAGCGGCAGCGGACGCAGCCGTCCGGCCTCGATGTACGGCAGCAGCAGCCGGCCGAGGCCGTCGAACAGTCGCGGCAGGTGGGCCGCCATCATCCGGGAGGCGGGGCCGTCCGGTCGGGCGAACAGGTCGGCGAAGACCGCCGGCATGACCCGGGGCTGGCGGTCGAAGGCCGCGGCGAAGGCGCGGTGGAGCGCCCGGACGGTGTCTTCCAGGCGTTCCGGCGGGTTCGCGGCGAGCGCTTCCAGGTCCGGCAGCGGGCCGTACTGGAGGAAGACGGCGGTGAGCAGGCCGTCCCGGCCCTCGAAGACGGTGTGCAGGCTGGGCAGCGAGCACTCGGCGCGGTCCGCCACGGCGTCCAGGGTGACCCCGCCCAGGCCGCGTTCGGCCACCAGCCCGGCCGCCGCCGCGATCGCGCGCTCCCGTACCGGCGGCCGTCCGCCCGGGTCGACGCCCGCCTGCCGGACCGCCTCGTCCAGCGGCGCCCGGCAGCCGCCGAGCCTGCGCAGCAGGGTGCTGCGGGAGATGCCGGCCGTCGCGGCGATCGCCGTCAGCGGGACGTCCGCGACGTCCTGGCCCCGGTCCTTCGCCGCCGTGAGGGCGGCCGCCACCAGATCCTTCATGTGGAGCAGCATACTACTTGACACCTGAGACAGTTCCAGAGACTCTGTAAATGCAAGTTCCACACGGAAGGTGATCAACCGAGCACAGCAAGGGAGAGAGCCATGAGCGTCGTGATCTCCGGGGGCGGACCGGCCGGAATGATGTTGGGCCTGCTGCTGGCCCGGGCGGGTGTCGAGGTGACCGTGCTGGAGAAGCACGGGGACTTCCTGCGGGACTTCCGCGGCGACACCGTCCACGCCTCCACCGTGCGGCTGATGGACGAACTCGGCCTCGGCCGGAAGTTCGCCGCGCTGCCGCAGAGCCGGCTCGGCAACCTGGTGGTGCCGGTGCCCGGCGTCGGCCAAGTCCCGCTGAGCGCCTACGACCGGCTGCCCGCGCCGTACAACTACATCGCGATGATGCCGCAGTGGGACCTGCTCAACTTCCTCGTCGAGGAAGCCCGGCAGGAGCCCACCTTCACCCTGCGGATGAACACCGAGGCCACCGGGCTGATCCGGGAGGGCGGCCGGGTGGCCGGCGTGCGCTACCGCACCCGCGACGGCGAGCAGGGCGAGCTCCGCGCCGACCTCACCGTCGGCACCGACGGCCGGCACTCCACCCTGCGCAAGGCGGCCGGGCTGGTGGCCGAGGAGTACCCGGTGCCCTTCGACGTCTGGTGGTTCCGCCTGCCCCGGCACGCGGAGGAGCAGGCCGCGCCGCCCAGCCTCGTCGCCGGCTTCGGTGACGGCGAGCTGGCCCTCAGCATCGCCCGCGACAGCTACTTCCAGATCGCCTACTTCAAGCCGAAGGGCTCCGACCCGCAGCTGCGCGCCGAAGGCGTGGAGCGCTTCCGCGAGCGGATCGCCCGGCTGCTGCCCCAGTACGCCGACCGCGTCGACCAGTTGGCGGGCATGGACGACGTCCACATGCTCGACGCCCGGCTCAACCGGCTGGACCGCTGGTACACCGACGGGCTGCTGCTGATCGGCGACGCCGCCCACGCGATGTCCCCGGCCGGCGGGGTGGGCATCAACCTCGCCATCCAGGACGCCGTCGCGGCCGCCACCCTGCTCGCCGAGCCGCTGCTGCGCGGCCGCCCGACCACCGCCGCGCTCGCCCGGGTGCAACGGCGGCGCCAGATGCCGACGGTGGTCATCCAACGGCTGCAGCGGATCCTGCACGGCGTGATGTTCGTCCCGGCGCTCACCGGCCGGCGGTCCGGCCCGCCGATGGGATTCGCCGCGCTCGTCCGCCACGTCCCGGCGGTCCGGCTGGGCATCTCCCGCCTGATCGCCTTCGGCCCCCGCCCCGAGCACGCCCCGGACTTCGCCCGACGGCCCATGGCGTAGCCGCCGGCCGCACGGGCCGGCGGCCGGCCGTTCGGGCGGGAGGCTTCCGGGGAAGGACCGAGGACATGACGATCCCTCACCGCTCGACCGGCACCGGCGACCACCACGTCCTGGTCCTGCACGACTGGTTCGGCACCAGCGCGGGCTGGGGCCCCTTCCTCGACTACCTCGACGGCAGGGCCTTCAGCTACGCGTTCCTCGACTACCGGGGCTACGGGGAACGCAAGGACGTCACCGGCTCCTACACGCTCGCCGAGATCGCCGCCGACGCGCTCGCCCTGGCCGACCAACTCGGCTGGGACCGCTTCTCGCTGATCGGCCACTCGATGGGCGGCAAGGCCGCGCAGCAGGTGCTGGCCGAGGCACCGCTGCGGGTGCGCAAGCTCGTCGGCCTGGCACCCGTCCCCGCCGGGGCCTACCCGCTGGACGCCGACGGCGAGGCGCTGTTCTACGGCGCCGCCGAGGACCGCGAGAAGCGGTACGCGATCCTCGACCTGGTCACCGGGCAGCGGGCGGGCCGGGTCTGGCTGGACCGCATGGTCGACCAGTCGCTCCGGCTCTCCACGCCCGAGGCCTTCGGCGGGTACGTGCGGGACTGGGCGACGGCCGACCTGGAACGCCGCATCAACGGGAACCCCGTCCCCGTCAAAGTGATCGTGGGCGCACACGACCTCGCCCTGACCGCCGACGTGATGCGCGGCACCTGGCTCGCCCACTACCCCAACGCCGAACTGGAGGAGCTCGACGGCAGCGGCCACTACCCGATGTACGAGACGCCGGTGGCACTGGCCACCTCGCTGGAGTCCTTCCTGCACAACTGACACCCGCCTTCACCCGACCGGGTGCGCTTCGCGGCGAGGGGCGGGGACCTGTAGCAGGCTCCTCCGCATGACTGACGATCCGTCAGTGCAGTCGCCTCGACCTCGCGGAGATCCCCATGGCCAACGTCCCGAAAGACCTCAAGTACACCAAGGACCACGAGTGGGTGCGGACCACCGGCAAGGACAAGGCCCGTGTGGGCATCACCGACTTCGCGCAGAAGCAGCTCGGTGACGTCGTCTTCGCCGACATCCCCACCATGGGGAAGCAGCTCGAATCCGGCGAAGCGTTCGGCACGGTGGAGTCCGTCAAGGCGGTGAGCGAGATCTTCATGCCGCTCACCGGAACGGTCACCGCGGTGAACGAGGGCCTGAACGACGAACCCGAGCTGATCAACACGGACCCGTACGGCGACGGCTGGATCATCGAACTCACCGTCGCCAAGCCCGACGAGCTGAAGCAGCTGCTCACGGCCGCCCAGTACGAGGCCTTCATCTCCAGCCGTTCGGAGTAGCCACCCCGGGCCGAGCGCACAGGAAGTCGGACTCGCCGACTTCCTGTGCGCAGCCGGCACCCGATCAGGTGACAGGGGCCAGGGCGAGTCCGCGGGCGGCGAGGAGAACGCCGCGGGCTCGGGCGGCGCCGGTACGGGCGGTGGCCGGGTCCGGGGCGACTCGCCGGGGGACGAGGCCGGCACAGGAGCGGCAGATGCCGGGGCGGGGCACCGGATCGCGGCACTCCGCGCATTCGGAGCGGGCAGGTGCGGCGACGGCGGGTTCACGCGGCGGTGGGAGCTTGCGCTGCAAGCGGTTGCGGAGCAGGCCGACCGGCGAGTGCAGGGGCCGCGGCAGGTCGGGGAGCAGGGCGTGGGCGAGGTCGGCGTCCGTGTGGCCCCTCGCCAGCCATTCGGCGACGAGGGGTGCGAGGGCGACGGCCTCGGCCTCGCCGAGGCGCAGGCGGGGCTCCCGACGGATCACCCGGTGGAGTATGGCCACCGCCTCCCGGACGTGTGGATCGGTCTCGGTCAACGCGGCCGGGAGGGTGGGTACTTCTTCCGGGTTCTTTACGGGAGGGGCGTCAGAGGGGCCGGTATCAGGCTCACCGGGGGCCGGGGGTGGGTCACTCGGCGGCCCCGGGCGCTGAGGAGTGTCGCACACGTGCACCTCGGTCCGGATCGTGCCGTCGGGCATCCGGACCTTCTCGACCCGGTAATACCCGGCGTCCTTCAGCTCGTTGAGCGTCCGGCGGATCGTGCCACGCCCCTGCGGGCTGCTGTCGGCCATGCCCCGGCCGTCCTCACGCCAGCCGTCCGGACGGGAGAGGAGGTCCACGAGGAGTCCTCGGGCGGTGTAGCTGAGGCGACGGTCCTGGAGGAGTCCGTTCGGAAGGACGGAGAAAAAGCGCGAGTGCGCGCTACGATGAATCTGCATGGGGAGGGTTTGCTCCTGGTGCCAGACCCCGGGGTGTTGGTAGCACCGCTGGGGTCTTCTCTTTTCTGCTTGCGCCACGGAACGTAACATGCCGGTAGCAGCTGGTGTTAACCGGATTGACGATCAATCAGCGCGCGAAGCACTCGGGGGCGCACGGGAGTTGGCGCGCGCCTGGTAGACGATGGCGCATGAACCGGAGACCCGCACGCATGGGGCGTCTCATACTTCTCGCCTACGTTCGAGGCATGACAGAGAAGCGAGTTGACGACACGTCATCCGTGCTGGCGGTCGGCGTCCCCGGAGCGGTCGAGCAACACGTCGGACTGCAGCTCGCCGCCGCCGGGGTACGGGTGCGGACGCTGACGCGGCGGGCCCTGCTCGACCCGGCATCGCTGGAGGCGGCGGTCCAGGGGGCGGGCGCGGTGCTGCTGGGGTGGCCGTTCCCCACGGCGGACGAGGCGGCGGACGCGGTGGGGGTGCTGGCCCGGGAGGTCGGGCGGGTGGTGTTCCTCTCCTCGACGGCCGTCCGGGCCGAGGGCGAGGTGGAGGCGCTGCTCGCCGGGAGCGGGGTCCGGCACACGGTGCTGCGGGCGCACGGGTTCACCGCCGCGCTCCAGTGGGCGCAGGAGATCCGCTCCGGGGGCGCCGTGCAGGGCTACGGCGGCGCGGCCGGACTGAACCCGGTGGACGAGCGGGACATCGCGGCGGTCGCCGTCCGCGCCCTCACCGAGGACGGCCACGACGGCGCGCACTATCTGCTCACCGGCCCGGAGTGCCCCACCCAGGCGGAACAGGTGGACATCATCGGCGAGGCCGCCGGCCGCCCGGCGAAGTGGCAGGAGATCCCCCGCGAGGCGGCCCGCCGCCGCATGTCCGCCACCAGCCGGCCCGGAGCGGCCGTCGACAGCGCACTGGACTTCATCCACGCCCGCATCACCACCCCGAACCCGGCCACCACAACGGTCCAGGACCTCACCGGCCACCCACCCCGCAACTTCCGCACCTGGGCCACGGATCACGCGTCCCTGTTCCGTTAGGGCGTGCCCGGCCGGCGGCCGGGCCGCTCAGATCCCCAGGCCCCGGATGATCAGGTCCAGCAGGGCGAAGACGAACAGCGAGATGCCCACGAAGCCGTTGGTCTGGAAGAACGCCCGGTTCAGCTTGGAGAGGTCGTTCGGCTTGACGATGGTGTGCTCGTAGACGAACGCCCCCGCGACGACGACCAGGCCGACCCAGAACGCCGCTCCGGCGTGGGTCAGGAGCGCGAACCACCCCAGCAGGAGCGTCGTGACGACGTGGCACACCCGTGCGCCCCAGATGGCCGCCGGGATGCCGAAGCGGGCCGGTACCGACCGCACCTTGCCGTGCCGGTCGGACTCGACGTCCTGGCAGGCGTAGATGAGGTCGAAGCCGCCGATCCACACGCCGACCGCGACGCCCAGTACGAGGGCGTCCCACGACCAGGTGCCGGTCACCGCGAGCCAGGCGCCGACCGGGCCCATGGCCTGGGCGAGGCCCAGGATGGCCTGCGGGAAGTCGGTGAAGCGCTTGCCGTACGGGTAGACCACCATCGGCACGACGGCGACCGGCGCGAGCGCCAGGCAGAGCGGGTTGAGCATCGCCGCCGCGCCGAGGAAGACGATCAGCGCCACGGCCGAGCCGGCGTACGCCGTCTTCAGCGACACCGCGCCCGTGACGAGTTCGCGCGAGGCCGTGCGCGGGTTCCGGGCGTCGATCTCGCGGTCGATGATCCGGTTGGCGGCCATGGCGAAGGTGCGCAGGCCGACCATGCAGACGGTGACGATGAACAGCTCGCCCCAGTGCACCCGCTCGTCGGCGAGGAACATGGCTGTCAGTGCGGCGGTGTAGGCGAAGGGCAGGGCGAAGACCGAGTGCTCGATCATCACCAGGCGCAGGAAGGCCTTCGTGCGCCCCGGGGTTTCGACGGCAGCCGTGCTCACAGCCCGTATTCCTTCCAGCGGCGGGACACCAGGGCGGCCGTGGCCGGGTCCGACTCGACCATCTCGGGCCACCCGCCGTCGCGGGTGTACCCCTCCTCGGGGAGCTTGCGGGTCGCGTCGATGCCGGCCTTGCCGCCCCAGAACTGCTGGTAGGAGGCGTGGTCGAGGTGGTCGACCGGGCCCTCGACGACGGTGAGGTCGCGGCTGTAGTCGACGTTGCCGAAGGCCCGCCAGGCGACCTCCTGGTAGTCGTGCACGTCGCAGTCGGAGTCCACCACGATGATCAGCTTGGTCAGCGACATCATGTGGGCGCCCCAGATGGCGTGCATCGTCTTCTGGGCGTGCTTGGGGTACTTCTTGTCGATCGAGACGATCACGCAGTTGTGGAAGCCGCCGGCCTCGGGCAGGTCGTAGTCGACGATGTCCGGGATGATGATCTTCAGCAGCGGCAGGAAGAACCGCTCGGTGAACTTGCCCAGCGGGCCGTCCTCGGTCGGCGGGCGGCCGACCACGATGGACTGGAGGATCGGGCGGCGGCGCATCGTCACGCAGTCGATCTTCAGCGCCGGGAACGGCTCCTGCGGGGTGTAGAAGCCGGTGTGGTCGCCGAACGGGCCCTCGGGGAGCATCTCGCCGGGCTCCAACCAGCCCTCCAGCACCACCTCGGCGTCGGCCGGGACCTGGAGCGGGACGGTCTTGCAGTCGACCATCTTCACCCGCTCCCCGGCGACGAAGCCGGCGAACAGGTACTCGTCGATGTCGCCGGGCAGCGGCGCGGTGGCCGCGTAGGTCACGGCGGGCGGGCAGCCGAAGGCGATCGCGACCGGCAGCCGCTCGCCGCGCTTCGCGGCCACCGCGTAGTGGTTGCGGCTGTCCTTGTGGATCTGCCAGTGCATGCCGATGGTGCGGCGGTCGTGCCGCTGGAGCCGGTAGAGCCCGAGGTTGCGGATGCCGCTGTCCGGGTCCTTGGTGTGGGTGAGGCCCAGGTTGAAGAAGGAGCCGCCGTCCATCGGCCAGGTGAACAGGGCGGGCAGCTCGTCCAGGTTGACGTCGTCGCCGGTGAGCACGACCTCCTGGACCGGCGCGTCACCGGACTTCACGTGCCGGGGCGGCACGTGCGCCATCGAGGCGAGCTTGCCGAAGGCGTCCCGGAAGCCGGTGAAGCCCTGCGGCAGCTCGGGCTTGAGCAGGCCGGCGATCTTCTCCGCGATGTCGTCCGGGCCCTTGAGGCCGAGCGCCTTGGCGAGGCGCCGCTCGGTGCCGAAGACGTTCATCGCGAGCGGCATCGACGAGCCCTTGACGTTCTCGAAGAGCAGTGCGGGGCCCTTGGCCTTCTGGACCCGGTCGACGATCTCGCCGATCTCCAGGTGCGGGTCCACCTCTGCCTTGATGCGCTTGAGGTCGCCCTCACGGTCGAGTGCCCGCAGGAACGAGCGGAGATCGTCGTATGCCATGTCTGTCAGTATCCGCCACCGGATAGCCTGGCTCCGTCAAGGGCCCCGGGAAGGCACCCGCCCCGACCGCCCCGCAGGGAGATCGCCGCCGTGCTGAGAATTCTTCTGACCATCGTCCTTCCGCTCGCGCTCTGGGTGTGGGCGTTCATCGACTGCCTGACCACGCCCGAGGACCAGGTGAAGCACCTGCCCAAGCCGGTGTGGGTGCTCATCGTGCTGCTGTTCCCGCCGGTGGGCCCGATCGCCTGGCTGGTGGCCGGCAAGCAGCGCGGCCTCCTGCGGACCGGGGCTCCCGACGACGCCGACGGTCGTCCGGGGCAGCCGGTCCGGCGCGAGGGCCGCCCGCTCGCACCGGACGACGACCCCGAATTCCTCGCTTCGTTGAAGAGGAGCGACAACGATCACGAGGACATGCTGAAGCGGTGGGAGGCCGATTTGCGCCGCCGCGAGCAGGAGCTGCGGGGCGAGGACGAGCCCGAGGACGGCCGAAAGAGCTGATCGGAGCCACTGGGGGGATCCCCCGGACAGCCCACCCGGACGGCACCGGGTGGGCTGTGGTGTTTTTGGCGCTTCCCTACGACTCGGCGCCCTCTAGCACGGATCCGCACCGGTGCCCGACCGGACTTGAGCGGGGCTTGAGCAAGGCGCAAGAGGGCCGCCCTACATTACTGAACGAGGGCCCTGACCTGCGCTTTTCTTCATGTTCAGATCATCGGGCCATCACCTGACCGACAGCCCCCGGTATTCGAACGGACACCCAGTGCTCCGGCTTCGACACCACCGCTTCTGTGCAGGCCTGACATCTAAACGGACCTGACCTTGTACGGAATCGACGCCGAAACCAACGCACGGCCCCTCGTACAGTCATAAGTGAAGAAAGTGATTCGCAGCCGGGGGCACAGCAGACGTTGGCTGTCGGACAGTTCCCTCACCCTTGGAGTGGTTCGAGATGACGGTTGTGCATGAGGCGCCAGTCGACGGCGAGGTCCCCGAGGTCGCGGCCGACGCCCGCGGGCGGGTCGCCGAGCTGCACGAACTGCGCGAGAAGGTGCGGCGCGGCCCCAGCGAGAAGGCCACCGAGGCCCAGCACGCGAAGGGCAAGCTGACCGCCCGCGAGCGCATCGACCTGCTGCTGGACGAGGGCTCCTTCCGCGAGGTCGAGCCGCTGCGCCGGCACCGCGCCCAGGGCTTCGGCCTGGAGGCGAAGAAGCCGCACACCGACGGCGTGATCGTCGGCTGGGGCACCGTGCACGGGCGGACCGTCTTCACCTACGCGCACGACTTCCGGATCTTCGGCGGCGCGCTGGGCGAGGCCCACGCGCAGAAGATCCACAAGATCATGGACATGGCCATCGCGGCCGGCGCCCCGCTGGTCTCGCTCAACGACGGCGCCGGCGCCCGCATCCAGGAGGGCGTCACCGCCCTCGCCGGCTACGGCGGCATCTTCCAACGCAACACCAAGGCCTCCGGCGTCATCCCGCAGATCTCCGTCATGCTCGGCCCCTGCGCCGGCGGCGCCGCCTACTCCCCCGCGCTGACCGACTTCGTCTTCATGGTCCGCGAGACCTCCCAGATGTTCATCACCGGACCCGACGTCGTCCAGGCCGTCACCGGCGAGAAGATCAGCCAGAACGGCCTCGGCGGCGCCGACGTCCACGCCGGCGTCTCCGGCGTCTCCCACTTCGTCTACGACGACGAGCAGTCCTGCATCGAGGAAGTCCGCTACCTCCTCTCCCTGCTCCCCCAGAACAACCGCGAGATGCCGCCCCCCGCCGTCAACGACGACCCCGTCGAGCGCCGCAACGACACCCTCCTCGACCTCGTCCCCGCCGACGGCAACCGCCCCTACGACATGCGCAAGGTCATCGAGGAGATCGTCGACCACGGCGAATACCTCGAAGTCCACGAACGCTGGGCCACCAACGTCCTGTGCGTCCTGGCCCGCATCGACGGCCACGTCACCGGCATCATCGCCAACCAGCCCCAGTCCCTCGCCGGCGTCCTCGACATCAACGCCAGCGAGAAGGCCGCCCGCTTCGTCCAGATGTGCGACGCCTTCAACATCCCCCTCGTCACCATGCTCGACGTCCCCGGCTTCCTGCCCGGCGTCGACCAGGAGCACGACGGCATCATCCGCCACGGCGCCAAGCTCCTCTACGCCTACTGCAACGCCACCGTGCCCCGCATCCAGCTCATCCTGCGCAAGGCCTACGGCGGCGCCTACATCGTCATGGACTCCCGCTCCATCGGCGCCGACCTCTCCTACGCCTGGCCCACCAACGAGATCGCCGTCATGGGCGCCGAAGGCGCCGCCAACGTCATCTTCCGCCGCGACATCAACGCCGCCGAAGACCCCGACGCCATGCGCGCCCAGAAGATCAAGGAATACAAGAACGAACTGATGCACCCGTACTACGCGGCCGAACGCGGCCTCGTCGACGACGTCATCGACCCCGCCGAGACCCGCCAGGTGATCGCCTCCGCCCTGGCCATGCTCCGCACCAAGCACGCCGACCTGCCCAGCCGCAAGCACGGCAACCCGCCGATGTAACGCCCGCGCCCACGCGCGGCCCGCAGCACGCAGTTCCGAGCGACCACCACACACCACAAGCCACCGGGGGAGAAAACCAGACCATGACTGCTTCCGCCGAACCCCTCGTCCGTATCGTCCGCGGCTCGCTCTCCGACGAGGAGCTGGCCGCCCTCACCGCCGTGCTGATGGCCCGGGCGGCCGTCGCGCAGCAGGCCGCCGCGACCGCGCAGGTCGAGCCGATCGCCAACTGGCAGCGCCTGGAGCGCCGCCCGGCCTACTACTCGCCGGTCAGCTGGCAGCAGGCCGCCTGACGGCCCCGAACCTCCCGCGACGGCCGGTCACCCCACCCGGGTGGCCGGCCTTCCGGCCTTCCCGGCGACCGGGGCCACCGGGCCCGGCCGCCCCGACCACCGGGTGTCCGTTCCGCCCCGGCGCGGCTCGGTAGAATACCTACTGGACGGTATGCGGCCCGCCGCCCCGTCGGCCCCCATAGGATCGGCCGCTGCCGATGGACCAGAACTATCCAGGGAGGCTGCGATGGCCAGGCAGGCCCGCGCGCTGGCGACCCGCCAGACGGTACTCCTCGCGGCGGCCGAGGTGTTCGACGAGCGGGGCTACGCCGCCGCCACGATGTCCGAGATCCTGGACCGGGCCGGTGTCACCAAGGGCGCGCTGTACTTCCACTTCCACTCGAAGGAAGAGCTCGCGCTCGCCGTCATCGAGGGGCAGGGCGCCTGGCTGGGCACCTGGCAGCCGTCCTCGGACAGCCCGGTGCAGACCCTGATCGACCTCGGGTACGCCTTCGCCCACGCCCTCCAGGACGACCCGCTGGTGCGCGGCAGCATCCGGCTGACGATCGAGCACGGCAGCTTCACCCAGCCGCAGATCGCCGCCTACCAGGGCTGGTCCGACGTGGCCCGCGGGCTGCTGGAACGCGCCAGGGACGCCGGGGACCTCCACCCGGGGATCGACCTGGCGGCCGCCGCCGGGGTGATCACCGGGGCCGTCACCGGGATCCAGCTGAGCTCCCAGGTGCTGACCGACCGGCGGGACCTGATCCAGCGGATGTCCGACCTGTGGACGCTGGTGCTGCCCGGCCTGGTCCAGCCGCACGCGCTCGCCCGGCTGAGCGTCGCCGAGCGCGTGCCTTCCTAGGGCGTCTCCCGGGGCGCTTCCCGGGGCGCTTCCCGGGGCGCTTCTCGGGGCACCTCCCGGACGTCTCCCAGGGCGCTTGCCCGGGCTCCCCGCCCAGGGCCGCTCAGAGCCGGTAGCCGGCGCAGTGCTCCACCGCCACCAGGGCCGGCAGCGCGGCCGCCCAGAGCCGGCCGACGGCCTCCGGACCGGGCCGGTCGGCCTCCTCGGCGGCGAGCAGCACCTGGCCGGCCGCCATCGTCGTCAGCAGTTCGGCGGCGGCGCGGCGGTCCAGCCCGGGGCGCAGCTCGCCGGCCTCGGCGGCGCGGTCCAGCAGCCGGTGGACGACGGCGGTGAGGCTGCGCCAGGCGGCGTCCGTGCCGGGTGGGCCGTCCGGGGTGTCGGCCCGGGGCGGGCCCTGGCGGCCGAGCCGGACGCCGGCCCGGACCATCACGTCCTCGCGCAGCAGCCGGGCGAGTTCGTGCGAGAAGTCGATCAGGCCCTGGAGGGCCGGTCCGCCGGAGCGCAGGGCGCGCAGCGCGGCCGAGCCGATCTCGCGCCCGGCGGCGGCGCGCACGCCGTCGGCGAGGGCCTGCTTGGAGACGAAGTGGAAGTAGAGGGCGCCCTTGCTCACCCCGGCCCGGCGGCTGATGTCGACCAGGCTGGCGGCTTCGAAGCCCACGCCGGCGAACGTGTCCGCCGCGGCGAGCAGCACGGCACGCCTGGTCCGCCCCGCGCGTTCCTGCTTGACCACTGGGCCCCTCCGGACTCGGCCGGACGCGTTTCCCCCCGCCCGCCCCGCTGCTGTCAGCGCGCCGCCGTTGGGGGCGACGCCTCGCATGCGGACGGCGCCGACCGAAACCGCATGGTTGGTATCTAATCTAGCTCCTTCGCGGACCCCGCCGTCCAGTGGGGAGCACCCCCGCCCCGGGCCTGCCGCCCCCCGGGCGGCCATTACCCCAGTCCAGGGTAGGGGTAGCGTGGTCGCGTCGGGCTGCGCGGCAGGGGCCACCCCAGACGCAGAAGAGAAACCGGGTGGTCTGTATGTTTTATCTCAGGCGACCGTACCGGCCGCTCGACCGTCACCCTGGAGTAGGGCCCGTCATGCCATTGATCGTAGAGCCGGACGCCCACGGTCCGTACGCCCACCCCGGTCCCGGCTACGACTTCCACGAGCGGACCGTCTCCCGCCACCTGGTGCACCGCACCTCGGTGTCCGAGGTGTTCCTCACCGGCTGGCAGGCCACCGGTCCGTACGACTTCCTGCTCGGCGCCCAGTGGCCCCGGCTGCACGCCTTCTACCGCCTGCCCGGGGACCGCTTCCACGACCCGGTGCTGATGGCCGAGACCATCCGGCAGGCCGGGCTGCTGGTCGGCCACGCCGGCTTCGGGGTGCCGCGCGGCCACCACTTCGTCATGGAGGACCTCTCCTACGCGCTCGGCCCGGACGGGCTGCGCGGCCTGGCCGTCACCACCGGGCCGGCCTCGCTGATGCTCGCGGTCGGCTGCGAGGACGTCCGGATGCGGCACGGCCGGCTGGTCTCGCTGCGGGTGCACATCGACATATCCCGGGACGGCCACCCGATCGGCCACGGCTCCGGCCAGTTGCGGGTCGTCTCCCCCGCCTCCTACGCCCGGCTGCGCGGCCCCGAGCGGCGGGCCGCCGCCCTGCCCCGGCCGCCCGCGCCCACCGCGCCCGAGCTGGTCGGCCGCGCACAGCCCACGGACGTCGTGCTCAGCCCCACCCTGCGGCCCGACACCTGGCTGCTGCGCACCGACGCCGGGCACCCGGTGCTGTTCGACCACGAGCTGGACCACGTGCCCGGGATGCTGGTGCTGGAGGCCGCCCGGCAGGCCGCCCAGCGGCTGCGCCACCCCGAACCGGTGGTACCGGTCGAGCTGGTGACGTCCTTCGACCGCTACATCGAGCTGGACCGGCCCTGCCTCGTCCAGGCGGTCCACGAGCAGGCGCCGGACGGCCGCCGGCTGCCCGTCCGGGTGCTGCTGGTCCAGGACGGGCGGACGGCGGCCGACTGCCGGCTGCTCACCGAACCGATCGACGGGCCCGCCGACGGATCGGCGGACAGGCCGGCGGACAGACGGGGTGACAGACCGGGCGACAGACCGGCCGAGCCGCCG
This sequence comes from Kitasatospora sp. NPDC058243, assembly GCF_042882025.1. Taxonomy (NCBI): domain Bacteria; kingdom Bacillati; phylum Actinomycetota; class Actinomycetes; order Kitasatosporales; family Streptomycetaceae; genus Kitasatospora; species Kitasatospora sp. NPDC058243. Next base: position 28,420 of record NZ_JBHVWW010000043.1, on the reverse strand, counting down.
ACGGTGCCCGCCCGGCGGGAGGCCTTCGACGACCGCCCCGCCGGCCAGGGCATCGGCAGCCCCCGGCTGCCGCTGGCCAGTTGAACGGCCTCCCCTGAGCACCCCTTGAGCGCCCCTTGAACACCCCCTGAGTACCCCCTTGGCCGCCCGCTAGGCGGCGACCAGTGCCGACGGCCGACCCGCGTGCATCACGCTGAGGTTGGTGGCCAGCCGGACCGGGTCCTGGGCCAGCCAGAGCCGCAGCGCCGCGCCCAGCATCGCGCTGGCCGACTCGATCCGGACCTCGGTGACCTGCGCGATCCGCGCCGCGCCGGGCACCAGCAGGTCGGCCAGCGGGGTCGGCAGCCAGACCGTCAGCGCGCACGGCGCCGGCGCCGTCAGAGCGCCCAGCAGGCGGTAGGCGTCCCCCGGCGAGCTGAGCGTGGGGATGATGTCCAGCAGGCCGTCGGCCACCACCTCGGACACGTCGCTGCGGTGTCCCTGGGCGAGCCGGCGGAGCAACGTGCGCTCGGCGGCGGTGATTCGGACGGTCAGCATGACCTCGTCGCACTCCATTGCGCGATTTCCTCCTCGTTCCTCCCCGTGCCGGCCGGCGGCCGGCACGAACTACCCCTGTCGCACCTCGGCCCGGCTACCTTCTGCGGAGAGCCGGGCCGGTGGGTGACTGTGTGCCCCGGTCAGATCCCCGCGTAGGAGTGCTTGCCGGTGACGAAGATGTTCACGCCGTAGTAGTTGAAGAGCCAGCAGGCGAAGGCCGCCAGCGCCAGGTAGGCCGCCTTGCGGCCCTTCCAGCCGGCCGTCGCGCGGGCGTGCAGGTAGCAGGCGTAGGCGACCCAGGTGATGAACGACCAGGTCTCCTTCGGGTCCCACTCCCAGTACTTGCCCCAGGCCGCCTCGGCCCAGATCGCGCCCGCGATGATAGTGAAGGTCCAGAGCGGGAAGACCAGGGCGTTGATCCGGTAGGACAGCTTGTCGAAGGTGGACGCGGCGGGCAGCCGGCGCCAGACCGACGCCGGGGTGCCCAGCGGGCCGGTGGTCAGGCCGGCCGCGATCCGCTTGTCGAAGGAGTCCTTGCCGAGGTACAGCAACGTGGCGATGAACGCCGCGTAGAAGGCGCCGCCGCAGAAGATCGCGGTCGAGACGTGGATCGCCAGCCACGGCGAGTGCAGCGCCGGGACGAGCTGCTCGGAGTCGGTGTAGAGCACCGTGGTGGCGATGCCGAGGGTCAGCAGCCCCGCGAGCACGACCGGCAGGCCGAGCCAGCGGACGTTCTTCTTCGAGGCCAGCAGCACCAGGTACGCCGCCGTCATGGCGAAGGCGAAGGCGCAGGAGAACTCGTACATGTTGCCCCACGGCCAGCGGGAGACCGAGAGGCCGCGGGTGACGATGCCGCCGGCGTGCAGCAGGGCGCCCAGCACGGTGAGCGAGACCGCGATCCGGCCGGCCAGGTCGGCCCGGGTGCTGTTGCCGGCCGCGCCCGGGCCGTCCTCCTCGTCCGCGCCGCGCCCGCTGGTGACCACCGTCGCGCCCTCGCCCGCCAGGGCGGTGCGGGTGAGCGTGGTGGTGCCGCCGCCGGCCCCCGCCACGGTGACGGTGACCTTCTTCGCGCCCTTGGTCCCGGCGACGGTCTCGGACAGGCTGCCCGACTGCTCCGTCGAGCGGACGGCGACGGCGCCCTTGCTGCCGAAGGTCCACTCGATCATGTGGGCGAACATGGCGAGTGTGTAGACCACCATCGCCGAATAGATCAGCTTGTTGGAGAGGTCGGCCAGCTGTGGGTCGACCCCCGAGGCGAGATGCACCGTCTACTCCTTGGAGTTCTGGTCGGCAGGGACTGCGGGGTCCTCGGGCGCGGGGCCTTCGGCTGTGGGGCCTTCGGGTGCGGCGTCGTCCTCGTCCTCCGACGCCGGGGCGTCGTCCTGGAGGTCCACCGCGAGTTCGGCCAGTTCCTCGGCGATCTTCGCCGACTCACTGCGGGCCAGGCCGGCCAGCTCCACCTGGGTGCCGCCGCCCGGCAGGGCGACCGCGCGCACCCAGATCCGGCGGCGCTGCACGAACAGCGAGCCGATCAGGCCGAGGATCGCCAGCACCGCACCGGTCAGGGCGATCGTGTTGCCCGGGCGGTGCGAGACGTTGAAGCTGGCCCACTGCTTGTAGCCCTCGAAGGTGACGCTGCCGTAGCCGTCCGGCAGGTCCCAGGCCTGGCCGGGCTTGAGCCGGGCCTTGGCGGGCTGGCCGTCCTGGGTCAGCTGGGTCAGCTTCCGGTCGTTGAGCTGGTAGATGTTCTGCGGCAGGCCGGAGTCGGTGCCCAGGTCGCCCGCGAAGGCGTTCAGCACCAGCTCGGGGGCGGCGTCGCCGGGGTAGAGCGAGACCGGGCCGGTGCCCTCGAAGCTCAGCGGCGCGGTCGGCAGGAAGAAGCCGGAGAAGCCCATCTGGGTCGGGTTGCCGTCCGGGCCAGCGCCGTAGTCGGAGACCTTCACGACACCGGTCGAGGTCAGGTTGCCGTCCTGCGGCAGGAACGGCACGGCACCCCGGTAGACGACGTCGCCCTTGCCGTTCTTGACGGTGATGACCGGGGCGTAGCCGTGGCCGATCAGGAAGACCTTGCTGCCGCCGATCTCCAGCGGGTGGTTGACCTCGATCGTGCCCTGCTTGAGCTTCGAGGTGTCCTCGCCCGCCGTGTACTCGACGTTCGCGGTGAACTGCCGGGCGGCGCCGATCTGGTCGCCCTTGTCCTGGAACTTGGCGGTGAAGCCGTTCAGCTTCAGGTAGAAGGGGTCGAGGTCCTCGGTGCCGTAGAACCGCGTGCCGTTGAAGTCGTCGAGCTGGGTGATGGTGTTGGAGTAGCCCTCGCCCTCGACCATCAGCTTGCCGCCGGTGCCGGACGCCAGGCTGGCCCAGGCGAAGCCGCCGAGCAGCGCGAACAGCGACATGTGGAAGAGCAGGTTGCCGACCTCGCGCAGGTAGCCCTTCTCGGCGGCCACCGAGCCGCCGGCCAGGTTGGCGCGGAACCGGCGCTTGCGCAGCAGCCGGTGGGCGGCGGCGTTCACCGCGTCGGCGTCCGCCTCGGTGCGCCAGGCCGCGTAGACCGGCATCCGGGTCAGGTTGCGCGGCGCGGTCGGCGGCTGGGCCCGCAGCACGCCGACGAACTGCCAGGTGCGCGGGACGATGCAGCCGGCCAGCGAGACGAACAGCAGGATGTAGATCGCGGAGAACCAGACCGAGCTGTAGACGTCGAACAGCTGGAGCTTCTCGTAGATCGGCGCGACCGCGGTGTGGTGCGTCTTCCACGCCTCGACCTTGAGCAGGCCCTGGCCGTTCTGGTACTGCGGGATCAGCGAGCCCGGGATGGCGGCCAGCGACAGCAGGAAGAGCAGGATCAGCGCGACCCGCATCGAGGTCAGCTGGCGCCACATCCAGCGCGCCCAGCCCAGGACCCCTATGCCGGTCGGGCCCTCGGACTCGACCGGCGCGGTGCTGAGCCGCTCGGCGGCCGCGTCGTCCGGCGCCAGGGGCAGCTCGGCCTCGGTCGTGGTCTTGCTCACGGTCAGATTCCGATCGAGAAGTCGGCGGTCCAGGACTGCAGTTCACTCATCGTCGAGTCCCAGATCCCGGTGACGAGCAGCAGACCGACCGCGACGAGCATGCCGCCGCCGATCCGCATGACGAGCGGGTAGTGCCGCTTGACCCAGCCGAAGGCACCCAGTGCCCGGCGGAAGGCGAGCGCGGCCACGATGAACGGTACGCCCAGGCCGAGGCAGTAGAAGGTCATCAGCAGGGCGCCGCGCTCCGCGTCGGCCTGGTTCAGGGCCAGGTTCTGGACGGTCGCCAGGGTCGGGCCGATGCAGGGCGTCCAGCCGACGCCGAACACCATGCCGAGCAGCGGGGCGCCCCACAGGCCGACCGCCGGGCGGCGGTGGGAGCGCACCTCGCGCATGCTCAGGCCGGGGACGAGGCCCATGAAGGCGAGGCCCATCACGATGGTCAGCGCGCCGAGCACGATCGAGATGACCCGCTTGTGCGCCTGGAGGGTGTCGCCGAACTGGCCGAACAGCGCCCCGCCCGAGACGAACACCGCGGTGAAGCCGAGGATGAACAGCGTCGCCCCGAGCAGCATCCGGCCGCGCCGGGCACCGCGGGCGTCCGCGAGGTCGGCGGCGGAGAAGCCGGTCACGTACGACAGGTAGCCGGGGACGAGCGGCAGCACGCAGGGCGAGAAGAACGAGACCAGCCCGGCGGCCAGCGCGATCGGCGCGGCCACCAGCAGTGCCCCGCTCTGGAGGGTCCCGGTGTTGTCGGCGAGTTGTAGCGGCAGGCTCACTGCTTCTGCTCCGCGACCACCGGCTGGAGGATCGACTCCAGCGCGTCCTGGGTCGTGCCGCCGACGGCGCGGGCGGCCAGCTTGCCGTCGCGGTCGACGATCAGGGTGGTCGGGAGCGACTGCAGGCTGAGGCTGCCCTTGGGGAACTTGAGCAGCTGGGTGCCGGCCGGGTCGAAGATGCTCGGGTAGGTGACGCCCTGCTCCTGCTCGAAGCGGACGGCGTTGGTCTTGTCGCTGTCCCGGGTGTTGACGCCGAGGAACTGGACGCCCTGGTCCTTGTACTTCTCCGAGACGGCCTGGAGGCTCTTCGCCTCGGCCCGGCACGGCCCGCACCAGGAGCCCCAGACGTTCAGCACCACGACCTTGCCGTGGTAGTCCGAGAGCTTGGTCTGGCTGCCGTCCAGGGTCTCCCCGGAGATGTCGGGGGCGCTCCCGCGCTTGCCGGTGTCCACCTTCGACAGGTTGGTCCCCTTGACGGTGACGAAGCCGACCTGGCCTTCGCCGCTGCCCGACGAGCCCGAGGAGGAACAGCCGGTGAGGACGAGCGCAGCGGCGGCGACAGTGGCGGCGGCTGCGGCGACACGGGGACGGGGGCGCGCCATGGCAGACATGTGAAAAGTTTCGCATGGAGTTCCGGGCAGGTTCGCCGGGGTCCTCCCTAGCGCGTCGCACCCCCTCTGACCTGTGACGGAGTCGGGCCGCCGGGCTTTCGCGGGGCGCCCCGATCCCATATTTACGCGGGGTTTACCAACGGCCCCGCAGGCTCACGCGCCGAAGCTCTTGCCCACCGGCTTGTCCTTGCCGCCCTTGCCGATCAGGTGCGCGGGCAGCAGGTCGCGGGCCGGCTCGCGGTAGCCGACCGAGACGATCTTGTCGCCCTCGAAGGTGAAGCTGGTCAGCGAGGCCAGCGAGCACTGCCGGCGGCGCGGGTCGTGCCAGAGCCGGCGGCGCTCGACGAAGGAGCGGACGATCCAGATCGGCAGCTGGTGGCTGACGCAGACCGCCTCGTGCCCGCGCGCGGCGTCCCGGGCGGCGCCGAGCGCGCCCATCATCCGCACCACCTGGTCGAGGTAGGGCTCGCCCCAGGAGGGCTTGAACGGGTTGGTGAGGTACTTCCAGTAGCCCGGGTTCCGCAGCGAGCCGTCGCCGACGCCGAAGGTCTTGCCCTCGAAGATGTTGTCCGCCTCGATCAGCCGCTCGTCCGCCGCGACGTCCAGGCCGTGCGCCTTGGCGATCGGCCCGGCGGTCTCCTGGGCCCGCTCCAGCGGGGACGCCACCACGTGGGTGATGTCCCGGCCGGCCAGGTCCTCGGCGACCCGCTCGGCCATCTCCCGGCCCAGCTCGGACAGCCGGTAGCCCGGCAGGCGCCCGTACAGGATGCCCTCCGGGTTGTGCACCTCACCGTGCCGCATCAGATGGACGACGGTGATCTCTTTGGCGCTCACTTCTCAGTACTCCTGGGGCTCGCAGGGATGGATCGGGGCCTAGACCGTGGCCGCGGCGGCAGCGCGGGCGGCGGCCGGAAGGGCGGCGGCGATCCGCTCGATCGCCCGCTCGTCGTGGGCCGCCGAGACGAACCAGGACTCGAAGGCGGACGGCGGCAGGTAGACGCCCTCGGCGAGCATCGCGTGGAAGAAGGCGGTGAAACGGTACGCCTCCTGGGTCTTGGCCTCGTCGTAGTTGGTGACGGCGGCCTCGGTGAAGAACACCGAGAACATGTTCCCGGCGGTCTGCAGCCGGTGCGTCACGCCCTCCTTGGTGAGCGCCTGCGACACCAGGCCGGAGATCTCGGCGGCGACCTTGTCCACCGTCGCGTACACCTCGTCGGTGCAGCCGCGCAGTTGGGCCAGGCCGGCCGCGGTGGCGATCGGGTTACCGGACAGGGTGCCCGCCTGGTAGACCGGGCCGGCCGGGGCCAGGTGGGCCATCACGTCGGCGCGCCCGCCGAAGGCCGCGGCCGGGAAGCCGCCGCCCATGACCTTGCCGAAGGTCAGCAGGTCCGGCGCCCAGCCCTCGTTCGCCGCCTCCAGGCCGTACCAGCCGGCCTTGGAGACGCGGAAACCGGTCATCACCTCGTCCGAGACGAACAGCGCGCCGTTCGTCCGGCAGAGCCGGGCCAGGCCCGCGTTGAAGCCGGGCAGCGGCGGGACGACGCCCATGTTGCCGGGCGAGGCCTCGGTGATCACGCAGGCGATCTCGCCCGGGTGGGCGGCGAAGGCCTGCTCGACGGCGGCCAGGTCGTTGTAGGGCAGCACGATGGTGTCGCCGGCCTGGGCGCCGGTGACGCCCGGGGTGTCCGGCAGGCCGAAGGTGGCCACGCCCGAACCGGCGGCGGCCAGCAGGGCGTCCACGTGGCCGTGGTAGCAGCCGGCGAACTTCACCACCTTCGCGCGCCCGGTGAAGCCGCGGGCCAGCCGGATCGCGGACATGGTGGCCTCGGTGCCGGAGGAGACCAGACGGACCTGCTCGACCGGGGCGACCCGGCCGACGATCTCCTCGGCCAGCTCGACCTCGCCCTGGCCGGGCGTGCCGAAGGAGGTGCCGCGGGTGACCGCCTGCTGGACGGCGTCGATCACCGCGGGGTACGCGTGGCCGAGGATCATCGGGCCCCACGAGCACACCAGGTCGACGTACTCGCGGCCGTCGGCGTCGGTGAGGTAGGGGCCGGTGCCGGACACCATGAAGCGCGGCGTGCCGCCGACCGCGCGGAAGGCGCGCACCGGGGAGTTGACGCCGCCGGGCGTCACGACGGAGGCGCGGTCGAACAGCGACTGGGACTGGGGGGCTTCGTAGGGGTAGCTCACGGGAGACATGGTCTCAAATCGTGTCCTTGAGCTCTGCATGTCGGACCCGATCATCTGGAACGATGATCCGGGCACCGTTGTCTGTACGGTTGTCCGTACAGACGGGGCCGCTGACTGCTCCGGAGCACGGACCAGTCAGACTGTGCACTCAGAGTGCGCAAGTGTTCCGGTTGTGTGCAGGGGTGTGGAGAGGACTGCCGCGTACCGCGAGTGGGTACGGCGGCGCATGACGGGTAAGGAGCACGTCCGGAGGGACGCCGGACGTGCGGGGGTCTGTCGATTCCGGCGAATTCCGGTGAGGATGGTCCGAGTGTCCGAGGCGCAGGACGGCTACGACGAGGCTGCGGGGGGCTCCCGCAGGCCCGCCGAAACCGCACGCGGGGGTAAGGGAGCGGGCACGGGTCGTGGCCGCCGCGGCGGCGAGAGGCGGGGTGAGGGACGCGTGGGGGTGACGTACAAGTACTTCGGCGCACCGGATCGCGCCACCGCCGCCAGAGTCCCCACCGCCCTCGGACCCGGCGGGCTCGGCCTGGACGCCGGCGAACTCGGTTCGCTCGGGCGGCTCGGCGACCTGATGGAGACCAGCGGCTCCCCCAACGGCCACCTCTCCACCAAGATCAAGCCGGAGACCATGAGCGCCATGGTCCTCACCGGCATCCAGGGCGTCCCGCTGCACCAGGTCCCGCCGCTGGAACTCGTCGTGCTGCACCCCGACTACGCCGTCGTCCAACTCCCGCAGAACGTCGTCGAACCGCTCCGCAAGGCCGACGAGACCGAACTCGGCGCCGCCGCCTTCATCTGGTCCACCGTCCCCGACCGGCGCGGACCGCGCGACGCCTTCGTGATCTACAGCATGCTGCACGAGTGGCAGGACTTCGCCAACCGGCTGCACGAGGCCGGGCACCAGCTGTACTGCCTGGTCTGGCCGTAGGACTTCCCGGGGCCCTTCGCCCCGCCCGTCGAACGGCGGCCGGGGCGAAGGGATGTGACCTCGCGTCAGTTCGTCCGGGCGCGGCGCGCCCGCCGTACCGCCCGTTCGCTCTCCACCGGCTCCGCCAGCGGCCCGTCCACCAGGCGCGTCAACGCCGACACGAACACGTCCCGCTCCGGGCCGGGCAGTGACTCCAGCACCTCCCGGTGCACCCGGTCGGCGATCGCGGTGCCCCGCTCGACGGCGCGCTCGCCCGCCTCGGTGACGGAGATGATCCTGGCCCGGCGGTCGGTCGCGGACGGGCGGCGCTCGGCCAGGCCCGCCTTCTCCAGCTCGTCCACGGTGACCACCATGGTGGTCTTGTCCAGGTCCGACAGCTCGGCCAGCTGGATCTGGGTGCGCTCGGTCTCCTGCGCGTGGAACAGCACGGAGTACGCGCGGGGGGTGATCCCGAGCTCGGTGAAGGCGGCCGCCATCCGGGTCGCCAGCACGTGGCTCGCGTGGTCCAGCAGGCCGGAGATGTCACGGATCTGGCGCACGGGCGGGGTCGTCGTCATACCTCCGAGATTAGCAACGGCCCGTCCGCTGCCGGATGATCCCGTTGGCAACCAACCCCGGGTCTACGGGATGCCCAACTCGAACAGCGCATACCCCGCGTACCAGCCCGCCGCCACCACGGGCATCGCGAGCAGGCCGACCAGCGAGGACGTCCGCACCCGGCGCAGCGCCACCGCCAGACCGATGAACAGCGGGAAGGCCGGCAGCAGGTAGCGCGAGATGTTGCCGAAGATCTGGTTGCTGCTCAGCGCGGTGGCGATGGTGAGCACCGTGTAGACCACCAGCACCAGCGGCGGCCGGGTGCGCCACAGCAGCACCAGCAGTCCGGGCAGGGCCATCAGCAGGGCGATCGCGATCAGGTCCGGGACGGGGTTGGACTGCCAGAAGTTCCAGTGCCCGGTGATCACGTCCATGATCGTGCGGACCGTGGAGGCGCCGCCGTCGAAGTAGCGGTTCCAGGCGCCCCGCTGGAGCTTGAAGTAGCCGCCCCAGTCGCCCATCCGGTAGCCGACCCAGACGACGTACCCGATCAGGCCCCACGGGGTGATCAGCATCGCGGTCAGCGGCCGGGCCACCCCGTCGGTGCGCCGGATCAGCGCCACCAGCGCGGCGATCGACACCGCGGCGATCAGTGCGGCGGCGGTCGGCCGGTTGAGGCCCGCCACCAGCGCCAGCACGCCGGCCGTCAGCCAGTGTCGGGTCATCACGCAGTAGCAGGCCCAGGCGGACAGCGCGACGAACAGCGAGTCCGAGTAGACCGCCCACTCCACCCCCGAACCCGGGAACAGGCCCCAGATCACCGCGGCGATCACGCCCGCCCGGAAGCCGCCGAGCCGCTCCGCGATCGCGAAGATCCCCGCCGCCGCGACGAGCGAGGCGATCACCGAGACGGCGATCCCGGAGCCGTACGGGCCGAGCCCGGTGACCGCGCCGACCAGCCGCATCAGCCACGGGTAGAGCGGGAAGAAGGCGGCCGAGTTCTCGTAGTAGGAGGCCAGCGGCCAGCCGTGCATCGGGAGCAGCTGCGGGTCGTAGCCGTTCTCGGCGATCCGCTGGTACCAGACGCCGTCCCAGGTGCCCAGCACGTCCCACGGCTGGGCGCCGCCGCCGCGGCCCGGGTTCTTCTTGAGGTAGTCCCCGGTGTGCGACAGCAGCAGCATGAAGACCGTGAGGCCGATGGCCTTGACCACCGCGTACGCCCCGAGCGCGGGCGCGAAGCGGTCCACCAGGGCGCCGAACCGCCCGGGCCGCCGGGCCGCCCGCTCCTCGGAGCGCTCCGCGGGCCGCTCCGTCTCCGGCGCCGCGGGCGCGCCGGGCTCGGTGCTGGACGACTCGGTGCTCGATGCCGTGCTCATCTGCTCTGGGTACTCCCCGCCACGCTGGTGGTCCGCGCGGCTACGGCGCAGCGATTTCAGGTGAGCCTACGGCACACCCCCACCTGCCCCGCGAACGCCCGCCCGCCCCGAAAACCCCGTGGCGGGGGAAGAACACGGCTGGGGGGGGTGGGGGAGGTGGAGGGGAGGAGGGAAGCCACATGCGGGGAGGGGAGGAGGGCCTGAGTGGGAGCAC
>NZ_JBHVWW010000043.1:0-18227 GCF_042882025.1 Kitasatospora sp. NPDC058243 | reverse complement strand
CCCCGTCCCCCACAACCCTCCCCCCCCTACCAACCCCTTTTCTCACCCCCCCCCCCTTGTTTTGGTTGCCCCCCGCCGCGGAGGGGCCGGGGATCAGCCGCGGAGGGGCCGGGGATCAGCCGTGGAGGTAGACGATGCCGAGTTTGGTGAGCTGCCAGAGCTGGCCGGCGGCGCCGGTGTCGGTGGCGAGTTCGACGGCGGGGTTGCCCTTGGCGTCGAGGGTGGTGCCGGGGGCGATCACCTTGGTCGGGTCCTGGGAGTCGGCGATCTTGTAGCGGCCGCCGCCGGCCGGCTTGAGGACCCAGTGCTGGTTGCCGCCGCCGTTGCAGCGCCACTGCTGGATGCGGGTGCCGGCGGCGGTGGAGGCGGCGTTGGCGTCCAGGCACATGTCCCGGTTGCCGCTGAAGTCGAGCTCGTAGCTGCCGCCGGCCTTGGCCTCCAGGACGAAGGACTGGTTGAGGCCGCCGGTGGCCGGATAGGTGATGGCGGCCCGGCCGTTGGTGGAGTCGCCGTAGGTGCCGCCGCCGGTGAGGTCGAGCGCGTTGCCGCTGGCCGCGTTGGTGAGCTGGTACCAGGAGCCGTCCTCGGGGACGTCCGCGAACGGCTGCCCGGGGGTGAGCGGCTGGATGGAGGTGGTGTTCTGCTGGTTGAGCGTGCAGTAGGCCTGCGCCAGTTCGGGTTTGGCGAAGAACTGGCCGAGGCAGACGCCCTCGCCGCGGTAGCCGGCCACCCGCAGGTGGTACGACTGGCGGACCATGTTCATGCACAGCCCGGGGATGCCGATCTGCGAGTCGCAGCCGTTGCGGGCCCACTCGGCGAGGTTGATGACGTCCCCGTTGCTGTACTCGTACGGAGAGCTGGTCCACTCCGCGCAGACCTCGTGGCCGAAGGCGACCCGCCGCTGGTCGAGGTAGCGCACGCCGGGCACCTGCTCGGCGGCGCCGCGCAGCGCGTCGCTGAAGGTCGGCACCACCCAGTTGTGGCCCCAGGCGAGGTCCTCGGGGAAGGCCGGGCAGCCGTCGGCGACCTTGCCGAGGTAGTCGTTGCGCCGGATGTCCGGGGTGATCGGATTGAAGTACGACTGGTAGACCAGCTGGTACGAGGAGTCGGCGTAGCCCGCCTTCCGCATGGTCTGCCGGATGTTCTGGAGCGCCGCGACGACCTTGGGCTGGACCCGCTTGGCGCGCTGGACGATCTCGTCGCTGCCGATGGTGTCGCGGCAGCCCTGGTCCTTGGGGATCGGGAAGTACTGCGCGAGGCAGTGCATCATGATCCCGCTGAAGTCGAAGTCGTCGTTGGCGCCGATCGTGACGACGACCATCTTCACGTCGTACCTGCCCGCCGCGTCGGCGAGTTTGACGTCCTGTTTGGGCTCGCCGAAGTCGCCGCTGCCGGAGCCGGTGACCTTGGCGAGCTCGGGGTCGCTGACCAGGTCGCCGGTCTGGGCGCCGGAGCAGGCGAGGTCGATCGGGGTGACGCCGGGGATGTCGGTGACGAAGATCTCCGACTTGGGGTGCCGGTGGCAGTAGTTGGTGGGGCTGTCGGTCTCCGGGAAGTAGCCGTCGTTGGTGTCGGTGCCGGCGCCCTCCCCGGAGATGGCGCTGTCGCCGAGGGCGACGATGGCGGCCGGGCGGGTGGCGCCGGCCGCGGGGGCCGGGTCGGCGAGGGCGGCGGGAGCGCCGGCCAGGCCGAGGGTGGCGACGAGGGCGCCGGTGGCGAGCAGCGCGCCGTACGGGGAGCGGCGCGCCACCGTCCGGGGCCGCCGCGCCGCTGTCAGTCGGGACCTGATCACACGCGACTCCTTGCGGGGGGTGGGGGGCCGCCCGGCCGGGCGCCGAGCGGCGCGGAGCAAGAAAGGTGAGCAGGTCTCATATTCTAGGTACTGACAAGTAACGCAACAAGGCTTGTGACACCGCCGGAACCTGACGCCCCGACACGCCCCCGGACATGCGGAGAGCCGCCGCCCCGCGCCCCAGGAGGGAAGCGCGGAACAGCGGCTCGTACCGGCCGAACCGGGAGCAGGATCAGCCCGCGTTGGCGCAGTGGTTGCCGAACGCCGGGTTGAGCAGGCCGATGATGTCGATGGTGTTGCCGCACAGGTTGACCGGGATGTGAACCGGAACCTGAACCTGGTTGCCCGAGATGACACCGGGGGAACCCGCAGCGACACCCTCGGCGCCGGAGCTGGCCATCGCGGTGCCGGCGCCGGCGGCCACGATGCCCACCACGGCCGCGCCGACGGCGGCGGTCTTCTTGATGCTCATACGAGCCTCCTGACTGTTCATACAGAGATGCACGGGGAGTGCGACATCAAGAACGACACCCACCCGGGCCGGTTGCGACAGTGGACGCACTGTCACCCATCCGGCCCAACGGAGACGGCGACCGGCATTCGGGTGATCAGCGGACCGGACCGTTTCCCCTCGCACGGTGCCTCGTTCTCTCTGGCGGAACACGATCCACCCGGCCCCCTTCACACGAATCGAGTACCGCCCATGCGCAAGCTCGCCCACGGCGTCGTCGGCACCGCGGCCGGCGCCGCCCTGCTCGCCGCCGGCGCCGGCGTCGCGTCCGCCCACCACCTGCACGGCGCGTCCGCCGAGGGTGTCGCGGCCGGCTCGGCCGGCGCGGTCTCGGGCAACTCGGTGGAGGTGCCCGTGCACATTCCGCTCAACGTGTGCGGCAACTCGATCGACGTCGTGGGCCTCCTGAACCCGGCGTTCGGCAATAACTGCCTCAGCGCCTGACCGGGAATTCCCCTGGTCGCACCTCTGCCCGAACCGCTCCCGGCCGTGCGGGAATTGTTCGCGAGGTGCTGGAACAACGCGGCGGCCGCGTCGACGCCCGAGCCATGGGCGAAACACGCCGGTGTGCGCCGCCGGAGTGACAATCACGGCAATCCCCAGAAACCAGCGGGTGAGTATTCGTGCTCGCCCGGCTCCCGACATTTCCCATCCGTCGGGCAGAAAACGGAGGAAAGACATGCGCAACTTCAAGAAGGCCGCCGTCCTGTCCCTGGCCGCCACCGGTCTGGTCCTCGGTGCCGCCGGCGGTGCGTTCGCCAGCTCCGGCGCCGAGGGTGTGGCCGCCGGCTCCCCCGGTGTGCTCTCCGGCAACCAGCTCCAGATCCCGGTGCACATCCCGATCAACCTGTGCGGCAACTCCATCAACGTCATCGGCCTGCTCAACCCGGCCTTCGGCAACACCTGCGTCAACGCCGGCTGAACCGGCCGTCGCCGCACCGGCGACAGCAGATTCACCGAGTGCCGCGCCCCGCGACGCCGGGGCGCGGCACGCTCCACCCGTGTGTGATCGAGGAGATCAACCCCCATGCAGAACGTGAAGAAGGCCGCCGTCCTCTCCGCCGCCGCTGCCGGCCTGGTGCTCGGCGCGGCCGGGTCCGCCGCCGCCAGCTCCGGCGCCGAGGGCGTGGCCGCCGGCTCCCCCGGTGTCGTGTCCGGCAACCAGGTCCAGATCCCGGTGCACATCCCGGTCAACCTGTGCGGCAACTCCATCAACATCGTCGGCCTGCTGAACCCGGCCTTCGGCAACAGCTGCGCCAACGTGGAGCTCCCCCCGCCGCCCGCGGACGACTGCTGATCCCCGATCGGCACCCGTTCCGGCCGTACTGCCCCCCGACCAGCCGGCCGGGGGGCAGTTCGGCATCCCCGGGCGGCCGGTGGCCGTCCGGGCCCCCGATCCACCGAAGGGTGATCCGCATGGTTTCGAAGAAGAGCGGGGCCTGCCTGGTCGTCGCCGTCGGCGCCACGATGCTGCTCGGCGCGGGTTCGGCACAGGCCGCCACCACGACCGGTTCGGCCCCCGCGTCGGGCCCGGCCAAGCTGGCGAAGACCGACGTCGGTCAGGCGCTGAACGGGACGACCTCCGGCCTCGGCTACGGGCTCGCGCCGGTCAAGGACCTGCGCCTGGACCCGTGGGCGAACTCCTCGGCCGACGTGCTCAACAACGGCGCGACCGTCAAGCCCGACCAGGGCCTGGCCTCGGTCGGCACCGGCGGGCTGACCGGCCCGCTGAGCGCGGGCGGCGGCATCCGGGACCTCCCGCTGGTCGGCGGCCTGACCGGCGTGCTGCCGGGCTGAGCCGCCCGGCGCAGGCGGGAGCCCGGCACCCCGGTCGCGTCCGGGGTGCCGGGCTCCGCCGTGCCCGGAGCCGCTGGGCTCAGAGCTGGGTCAGGTCGGTCAGGCCGGTCTGCTGCACCACGCCGGTGGTGGTCGCGGTGGTGGTCGCGGCCAGGTCGCCCACCTTGTCGGTGACCGAGATCGGGTGGTCGTCGTCGCCGAGGCTGGCGGTGGCCCCGGGGACGGCCTGCACGGTGCCGGTGACCAGGCGCGGGTCCACCTCGTCCACCTTGAGCCGGCCGTCGGCCAGCTGGCCGGTGCCGTCCTGGACGAGGGCGAGCGGCTTGCCGACGGCGAGGCCGGGGGTGTCGGCGTGCAGCGGCGCGGCCGGGGCCTCCAGCAGCACCTGGCCGAGGTCGGCGCCCCGGTCGACCAGCGGGAGCGGCAACTGGGCCTTGGCGCTCGGGCCGACCTTCCCGGTCTGCAGCTCGGGGACCAGCCGGTCCGGGATGAGCTCGGTGCTGGTGGTGCGGCCGGGCGCCGGCGGCAGGAGCAGCGAGGTCGGGATGCCGGCCGTGACGCGGCTGCCGAGCGGGGTGAGCGGCACGTCCGCCGGGACCTGCTGGGTGGCCAGCTTGTCCTCCAGGGCACCGACCTGGTCGGGGCTGACCGGGGCGGCGCCGGCCGCTCCCTGGGAGGCGAGCATGCCCGCACCGACCGCCAACAGCATCGCGCCGGCCCGCTTGGAGAACTTCATGCTTTTCACCGTTCTGCCTGTCCGTACTGGAGATCCCTGAAGGGAGGGGCTGCGGGGCGCAGCCGGAAAGCAATCTGCCTCAACGAGTGACCGCTGGTACGGATTGCGGCGGTTAACCGGTTCGGCCTAATAATCCGACCGGAAACCACCCTACGACGCGCCTCCCGGACTCTTTTCAAAAATCCCCGTAACCTTCCGTGCCGTCATTCTTTGATCTGGACGTCAGTGACTGCAGACCGGGTCTGAGCGTTCTACGCGTTGTACGCACGGAAACCAAGAGCATTTCAGAGAGGGATCTCCCCATGATCCAGAAGTCTTTCGCCGCCGCCGGCCTGGCCGTCGCCGCGCTGGCCGCCGCCGCCGCGCCCGCCTCGGCGATCGGTGACGCGGACGGCGCCGCAGCCTCCATCGAGGGCAACGGCGGCACCAACTTCACCGGCACGGTCGGGAACAACAGCCCGAACTTCCACTTCCTGGACAACGCGAACGTCTGCCTCCCCGAGATCCACAACATCGCGGTGGGCGTGCTCGGCGTGGCCGTCCCGGTCGAGGTCCCGATCGCCAACAGCGGTGGCAAGCAGTACTGCACCCAGGGCCAGGGCACCCAGAGCCACGGCGACGCGGGCGTGTCCCACCTGGTCGGCTGACCGTTCCCCCAGCTGCACTCCCCCTGAACCACCCTTCGAATCGCTCCCCGATTCACCCCTCGAGAGGAAAACCGGAAATGATCAAGAAGTCCCTCGCCGCCGCCGGCCTGGCCGCCGCCGCCATCGCGATGTCCGCCGGCTCGGCCTCCGCCATCGTCGACGCGGACGGCGCCGCCACCTCCGTCCAGGGCAACGGTGGCACCAACCAGACCGGCACCCACGGCAACGGCAGCCCGAACTTCCACACCCTGGACAACGCGAACATCTGCCTGCCGGAGGTTCACAACATCGCCGTCGCCGTGGTCGGCGTCGCGGTTCCGGTCGAGGTGCCGATCCTGAACAGCACCCCGAAGCAGATCTGCAACGTCGGCCAGAACACCCAGTCCTCGGGCGACGCGGGCGTTTCGCACCTGATCGGCTGATCAAGGGGCACGGCACGGACGGAGGGCCCGGGGAGGTACGTCTCCCCGGGCCCTCCGGGCGCTACGAGCGCCACAGGCGAGGTGTCCGGCCGACCGCCGAACAGGTGCGGACCGGCCGGGTGAGCGGGCGTTCGGACCGGCGCGTGGGGCGCCGACCCGAACGGCCGGATGTGATCACGTGTCAGAGGCAGCGCCCGCCGGGGCGCTCCGAAAGAGAGGGCATTTCCATGAAGAGCAAGCTGGCCAAGGCCGCACTGACCGCCACCGCCGCGCTGGCGCTCGCGGGTGCCGCCACCCCGGCGTTCGCGCACGTCGGTTTCGCGGGCGGCGGCGAGTTCGTCGCCTCGGGCGACCAGCCGTTCGTGGCCGGTGCGGGCTTCGGCGTCGGCCACACCAGCGACGTCATCGCCGGCGGCTTCGGCGGCGGCGCCGCCACCTCCACCGACGTGATCGGCGGCGGCGAGGGCTTCGCGCACATCAACGGCTGGAAGTAGAACCCGGAAGGCCGGGCCGCCCCCACGGGGAGCGGCCCGGCCTTCTCGTTGTCCTGCGCCTGCTACTTGAACGCCCTGCCTTGCGGCGCCGGCTACTTGAGCATCGCGGCGGCCTCGACCGCCCAGTAGGTGAGGATCTGCTCGGCCCCGGCCCGGCGGATCGAGGTGAGCGTCTCCATGATCATCCGCTCCCGGTCGATCCAGCCGTTCGCCGCGGCCGCCTCGACCATCGCGTACTCGCCGGACACCTGGTACGCGGCGACCGGCACCGGGGAGGCGTCGGCGACCTGGCGCAGGATGTCCAGGTAGGCCATGGCCGGCTTGACCATCACCAGGTCGGCACCCTCGGCGAGGTCCTGCTCCAGCTCGCGCAGCGCCTCACGGGCGTTGGCCGGGTCCTGCTGATAGCTCTTGCGGTCGCCCTTGAGCGAGGAGCCGACCGCCTCGCGGAACGGGCCGAAGAACGCCGAGGCGTACTTGGCGGTGTAGGCGAGGATGCCCACGTCCTGGTGTCCGGCCTCGTCCAACGCCCGCCGGATCACGCCGATCTGGCCGTCCATCATGCCGGACGGGCCGACCAGGTGGACGCCCGCGTCCGCCTGCACCCGGGCCATCTCGGCGTAGCGCTCCAGGGTGGCGTCGTTGTCCACGCTGCCGTCGGCGGCCAGCACGCCGCAGTGGCCGTGGTCGGTGTACTCGTCCAGGCAGAGGTCGGACATGACGACCAGGGCGTCGCCGACCTCGGCGACCACGTCGCGGATCGCCTGCTGGAGGATGCCGTCCGGGTTGGTGCCCTCGCTGCCGGTGGCGTCCTGCACGGCCGGCACGCCGAACAGCATCAGGCCGCCCAGGCCCGCCTCGGCCGCCTCCACCGCGGCCTTGCGCAGGGTGTCCCGGCTGTGCTGGACCACGCCCGGCATGGAGGTGACCGGGACGGGCTCGCTGACGCCCTCGCGGACGAACAGCGGCAGGATCAGCTCCGCCGGGTGCAGCCGGGTCTCGGCGACCAGGCGGCGCATCGCCGGGCTCTGGCGCAGCCGGCGCGGGCGTACGTACGGGAATTCAGCGGACACGGCTTCTCTCTCCGAACGGTTGTGCAGTGCCGGGGGCGACGGATCGCCGCCCCCGGTCCCGAGGGTGTCAGCGGGCCTTGCGGCGCGAACCCGGACGGCGCTCGCTGGGCCGGTAGACCGGCTCGCCGGCGGCCGTGGCGGTGTCGCGGCGCTTGGCCCCGAAGTCTGCCAGCGCCTGGGCCAGCGCGGCCGCCGACGGCGCCGGGGCCATCACGTCGACCCGCAGGCCGTGCTCCTCGGCGGTCTTGGCGGTGGCCGGGCCGATGCAGGCGATGACCGTGACGTTGTGCGGCTTGCCCGCGATGCCGACCAGGTTCCGCACGGTCGAGGACGAGGTGAAGAGCACCGCGTCGAAGCCGCCGCCCTTGATCGCCTCACGGGTCTCGGCCGGCGGCGGCGAGGCGCGCACCGTCCGGTACGCCGTCACGTCGTCGACCTCCCAGCCCAGCTCGACCAGGCCGGCCACCAGGGTCTCGGTGGCGATGTCGGCACGCGGCAGCAGCACCCGGTCGATCGGGTCGAACACCGGGTCGTACGGCGGCCAGTCCTCCAGCAGGCCGGCCGCGGACTGCTCGCCGGAGGGCACCAGGTCCGGCTTCACGCCGAAGTCCACCAGGGCCTGCGCGGTGGTCTCGCCGACCGCCGCGACCTTGATCCCGGCGAACGCGCGGGCGTCCAGGCCGTACTCCTCGAACTTCTCCCGGACCGCCCGGACCGCGTTCACCGAGGTGAAGGCGATCCACTCGTAGCGGCCGGTGACCAGGCCCTTGATGGCCCGCTCCATCTGCTGCGGGGTGCGCGGCGGCTCGACCGCGATGGTCGGCACCTCCTGCGGCACCGCGCCGTACGAGCGCAGCTGCTCGGACAGGCCGGTGGCCTGCTCCTTGGTGCGCGGCACGAGCACGTTCCAGCCGAACAGCGGCTTGGTCTCGAACCACGAGTGCGAGGACCGGTGGGCGACCTGCTCGCCCACCACGGCTATCACCGAGGTCGCCGGGTCCACCGGGGCGGAGACCGGCGAGGGCAGCACCCGGGCGGCCTTCAGGTCGGCGGCGATGCCGGACAGGGTGGAGGTGAAGGTCCGCTGGCGGGTGGTGGTGCCGGAGAGCGTGGCGCTCAGCGCCGACTCCGGCTTGCGGCCGTTGGCGACCAGGGCGCCCGCGGTGGCCGGCAGCTGGCCCAGGGTGGTCCGGACCACCAGGGTGGTCTCCGGCGCGCCCAGGTCCACCGGGCTGCCGGCCAGCAGCGCGGTGCCGTCCACGAAGCGCACGTCGGTGCCGGCCGCGCCGCGCAGCGGGACGCCCGCGTACGCCGGGACGCCGACCGACTGGGCGACGCCCGGGATCACCTCGAAGGGGATGCCGTCGCCGGCGCAGCTGAGCATCTCCTCGGCGGCGCAGCCGTCCAGGCCCGGGTCGCCGTCGACGGTGCGGACCACGTGCTTGCCGGCCCGCACGGCCTCGGCGACCAGCCGGGCCAGGTTGAAGTCCGCGCCCTCGGCGACCGGGGTGTGCACCTGCACACCGGCCGGGCAGTGGGTGCGCACGGCGACCGCGGTCAGCGGGTCGGCGACCAGGATGTCGGCCGAGGACAGCACCTCGACCGCGCGCAGGGTCAGCAGCCCCGGGTCCCCGGGGCCCGCGCCCAGGAAGGTGCACCGTCCGGTGGCGGACTGGCCGCCCGGGAACGGGGTTTCGGTGGCGGCGGTGGGGCTCATCGGGCTCGCTCCCCCATCAGGGTGGCCGCGCCCGCGTCGAGCAGCCGGGCGGCCAGCGCGCGGCCGAGGGCCGTCGCGTGCTGCTCGGCGGTCTCGTCGAGGACGATCGGACCGTTGGCGGACATCTTCAGCAGGGCGGCGCCGTCGGGGTCGCCGACCACGC
The DNA here is from genome assembly GCF_042882025.1 of Kitasatospora sp. NPDC058243. Classification (NCBI taxonomy): domain Bacteria; kingdom Bacillati; phylum Actinomycetota; class Actinomycetes; order Kitasatosporales; family Streptomycetaceae; genus Kitasatospora; species Kitasatospora sp. NPDC058243. The sequence goes on along the minus strand of NZ_JBHVWW010000043.1, from coordinate 8,875 downwards.
CCTCCAGCCGCAGTTCGTTCGGTCGGACCCAGGTGGCCAGCGCGGCCACCGGAGCCGAGCAGCCGGCCTCCAGGGTGGCCAGCAGGGCCCGCTCGGCGACCACGGCGACCCTCGTGGGGGCGTGGTCCAGGGCGGCGAGCGCGGCGGTCAGGTCGGTGTCGGCGCTGGTGCACTCGATCGCGAGCGCGCCCTGGCCGGGGGCCGGGACCATCAGCTCCGGGTCGAGGTGCTGGGAGATCTCGGCGCTGCGGCCGAGCCGGTTGAGGCCGGCCGTGGCCAGCACCACCGCGTCCAGCTCGCCGCTGGTCACGTAGCCGATCCGGGTGTCCACGTTGCCGCGGATCGCGACGGTCTCCAGCGCGGCGCCGCGGGCGGTGGCCCAGGCGTTCAGCTGGGCCATCCGGCGCGGCGAGCCGGTGCCGATCCGGGCCGGGCGGCCGGCGCCGGCCAGCTTCTCCACCAGCTCGTCCAGGGTCAGGCCCTCGGCGGCGACCAGGGCGTCCCGGGCGTCCTCGCGCTCGGGAACGGCGGCCAGCGCCAGGCCCTCGGGGGCGGCGGTGGGCAGGTCCTTGAGCGAGTGCACGGCGAAGTCGATCCGGCCCTCCAGCAGCGCGTCCCGCAGGGCGGAGACGAACACGCCGGTGCCGCCGATCTGCGCCAGCGCCTCCCGGGAGGTGTCGCCGTAGGTGGTGATCTCGACCAGCTCGACGGGGCGCCCGGTGACCCGGGTGACCTCGCGGGCCACCATGCCCGACTGGGCCATGGCGAGCGCGCTGCGCCGGGTGCCGAGCCGCAGGGTCGCGGTGGCGGCCGGAGTCTGCTCCGTGATCGGTTGACCATTCATGAGGTGATCGTCCCGGTGGTACTCGTGGGATGGCTGACGGTTCATCTGGCGCCCCCGCCCGAGGGCTGGGGGCCGCCGACGGGTGTGCCCGACACGGCGTGCACGGCCGCCGGGTCGAGGTCGAACAGCTCGCGCAGCGCGTCCGCGTAGGAGGCGCCGCCGGGCTCGGCGGCCAGCTGCTTCACCCGGACGGTCGGGGCGTGCAGCAGCTTGTCGACGACGCGGCGGACGGTCTGGGTGATCTCCGCGCGGGAGCGCTCGTCCAGGTCGGGCAGCCGGGAGTCCAGCCGGCCCAGCTCGGCGGAGACCACGCCGGAGGCCATCGCCCGCAGCGCGACCACGGTCGGCGCGATCCGGGCGGCCCGCTGGGCGGCGCCGAAGGCGGCCACCTCGTCGGCGACGATCCGGCCGACCTGGTCCACGTCACCGGCGCCGGGGGTGGCGGCGTGCGCGTGGGAGAGGCTCTCCAGGTCCACCAGCAGGGCGCCGGGCAGCTCGTGCACGGCGTGGTCGACGTCGCGCGGCATGGCCAGGTCGAGCAGGGCGAGCGGCTGGTCGGCGGTGCGGGCGGCGACCGCGGCGGCCACGTGCCCGGCCTTGACCACCACACCGGCCGCGCCGGTGCAGGAGATCACCAGGTCGACGTCGGCCAGCGCCTCCGGCACCTTGGCCAGGTCCAGGGTGCGGGCCACACCGGAGCCGAGGATCTCGACCAGGCGCTCGGCGCGGGCCGGCGTCCGGTTGGCGATCAGCACGTCGGTGACGCCGCAGCGGACCAGGGTGGCGGCGGCCAGCGAGCTCATCGAGCCCGCGCCGACCACCAGCGCCCGCTTGCCGGCGATCTCGCCCGCGCCCGCCGCGACCTGCTCCAGGCCGAAGGTCACCAGCGACTGGCCGGCCTTGTCGATGCCGGTCTCGCTGTGCGCCCGCTTGCCGACCCGCAGCGCCTGCTGGAACAGCTCGTTCAGGCCGCGCCCGGCGGTGTGCTCCTCCTGCGCGGTGGCCAGCGCGTCGCGCAGCTGGCCGAGGATCTGGCCCTCGCCGACCACCATCGAGTCCAGGCCGCAGGCCACCGAGAACAGGTGGTGGACGGCGCGGTCCTCGTAGTGGACGTAGAGGTGGGAGGTCAGCTCCTCCAGGTCCACCCCGCTGTGGTGGGCGAGCAGCAGCGACAGCTCGGCGACGCCGGCGTGGAACTTGTCCACGTCCGCGTACAGCTCGATCCGGTTGCAGGTGTTGAGCAGCGCGGCCTCGGCGACGGTCGCGGTGGCGGCCGCGTCGTGCAGCAGCCGGGTCGGCACCTCACCGGTCAGCGCGGCGCGCTCCAGCACGCCGACCGGCGCCGTGCGATGGCTCAGTCCAACGACGAGAAGACTCACGCCCGCCCCCAGGTCCCACGGTTGTCCGTACTCATGCGGCCGCCCCGCACCACTCGGCGGGTGCTCCGCACGACCTGCGCCCTGCGACTGACTCGCTCGCTCATGCGGGCATCACCGCGGGGAGATCGCCCTCCCCGCCCTTGCCGGACTGGCCCTGCTCGGCCTGGTCCTTGGCCGCGGTCTCGGCGGTGCCACGGCCCTTGCCGTTGCCGCCCGCCGCGCGGCGCAGCTTGGCGGCCGCCGCCCGGACCGGGCCCGGGGCGCGGTCCAGCACCGACTCGGTGCGGTCCGGCTCCTCGCCGGCCTTGCGCTGCTCGTGGAAGGCCAGGATCTGCAGCTCGATGGAGAGGTCGACCTTGCGCACGTCCACGCCGTCCGGGACGGTCAGCACGGTCGGGGCGAAGTTGAGGATGCTGGTGACGCCGGCCTCCACCAGCCGGTCGCAGACCTGCTGGGCGGCACCGGGCGGGGTGGTGATCACACCGATCGAGACGTGCTGGCTCTCGACGATCGACTCCAGCTCGTCCATGTGCCGCACCGGCAGGCCGGCCGCGCTGCCGCCGACCACGTTCGGGTCGGCGTCCAGCAGGGCGGCCACCCGGAAGCCGCGGGAGGCGAAGCCGCCGTAGTTGGCGAGGGCGTGGCCGAGGTTCCCGATGCCGACGATGACGACCGGCCAGTCCTGGGTCAGGCCCAGCTCGCGGGAGATCTGGTAGACGAGGTACTCGACGTCGTAGCCGACGCCGCGGGTGCCGTAGGAGCCCAGGTAGGAGAAGTCCTTGCGCAGCTTCGCCGAGTTCACGCCGGCGGCGGCGGCCAGCTCCTCGGAGGAGACCGTCGGCACCGAACGCTCGGAGAGCGCGGTGAGCGCGCGCAGGTAGAGGGGGAGGCGGGCGACGGTCGCCTCCGGGATGCCCCGGGCACGCGAGGGTCGGCGCGCGGCGCCCTGGTCGGGCGTCTGCGAACTGCTCTGTGGTGATCGGCCGATTGCCACGGTGCTCCTGTGGGTGAAGCTGGGCTTTGGCAGCCAGGCTATGCGTTTGTGAACGTGTGCACAAAGATGGTGTCCGTTTTGTCCCCACACAGTGATGCGCATCACGCCGTCGAACCCATAGCACCGCGCTCGGTCAGGAGGACGGCCGGGGCGGGCACCCCGGGCAGCCACGGGCCGTACGGCGCCTCCCGGCGCACCAGCGGGACGGGCGTGCCGGACGAACGGGAGCGGGCCCGGCCCAGCCGCGGCCAGGGCACCCGGGCCGCCTCGCGCAGCGGGCCCGCCCAGTCGTCCGGCGGGCAGGACGGGACGCCGACGCAGTGCCGCAGCAGCTCGGCGGTCACCCGGGCGTCGCCCAGCGCGGTGTGCGCCGGGTACCAGCCCAGGCCCGCCGCCTCCACGCAGGCCGCCAGGCCGTGGCCGCGGGCCTGCGGCAGGTGGGCGCGGGCCAGCCGCATCGTGCACAGCAGCGGCACGGGCGGCAGCGCGACCCCAATCCGGGCGAACTCGCGATCCAGGAATCCGTGGTCGCAGCTGACGTGGTGACCCACCAGCACCCGGCCGGCCAGCAGCTCCAGCAGCCGCGGGGCGATCTCCCGGAAGCGCGGGGCGCCCTCGACGTCCGCCTGGTGTATCCGGTGCACATGGGTCGGACCGACCGGACCCAGCGGGTCGAGCAGGGTGGCGAACTCCGCCTCCGGGCGCAGCCGCTCGTCCAGCAGGACCACCGCGATCTCGACCACCCGGTGCCGCCACGGACTGCGGCCGGTCGCCTCCACGTCCACCACGGCGAAGCCCCGGGCGCCCGGCGGGGCTTCGGGCGTCCCAGGGGTCGGGCCGGGAAGCATGGCGGCACTCCTCGTGTGCTCAGCCCCCCCTTGGGCGCAAACGCGTTCGATCGTAAGCCGACCAACCGGCCCCGGCTCAAGCCGGACCGGGGTGTCTTTGACAACGATTCGGCGAACCGCCCCCGCCGAGCGGCGGGGGCGGCGGCGGTGGCGCGCGGGATCGGTCAGCCGCCGAGGGCGGCGCGCAGGCGGCGTTCGTCGACCCGCCAGAAGTCGTGCTGGCGGCCGTCGATCAGGGTCACCGGGATCTGCTCCCAGTAGCGCCGGTACAACTCCTCGTCCTGGGTGATGTCCTTCTCCTCGAAGGTCGCGCCCAGCTCGCCCGCCACCCGGACGATCACCTCCCGGGCGTCGTCGCACAGGTGGCAGCCGGGCTTGCCGACCAGGGTCACGGTGCGGTCGGCCGGCGCGGGCTTCGGGCTCTTGTCACGTCGCAGCAGTGGGCTCACCCGGCCATTGTCCGCCCGCCCGGCGGCCGCCCCGCCGGCGCCCGGGACCGCCCGGTGTTCACCGCGCGGGCACGGCGCCGTCACGGCCGCCGCGCGCCCGGCTGGCTATGCTCGATGACATGGCCGTGCTCCGAAGGCTCACCCAGGCGAAGCGTTCCACCACCGAGCGGAGCGCCCTGGCGGGCGAGGCTGCCGCCGAGGCGGCGGCAGCCGCGCTGCAGGCCGAGCCGGAGCCGGCCACCGCCCCCGCGGAGAGCACCGCGCCCACCGGGAGCACCGCTCCGGCCGAGAGCTCCACCGAGAGCGCCGCGCCCGCCGCGGGCAGGCCCGGCAAGGCACCCAAGGCCCCGGCCGAGAACCACACCCCCGAGCCGGGCGACCCGCGCGCCGCCGCGTTCTTCGACTGCGACAACACCATCCTGCGCGGGGCCGCGATCTTCTACCTCGGGGTCGGCCTCTACCGGCGCGGCTTCCTCACCCGCCGCGACATCGCCCGGTTCGCCTGGCAGCAGGCCTGGTTCCGGCTGAACGGCGCCGAGGACCCGGAGCACATCTCGGACGCCCAGCACACCGCGCTCGGCCTGGTCGCCGGGAAGCGCACCGCCGACCTGGAGGCGATCTGCGAGGAGGTCTTCGAGCAGGTCGTGGCCGACAAGATCTGGCCCGGCACCCGCGCCCTGGTCCAGATGCACCTGGACGCCGGCCAGCGGGTCTGGCTGGTCACCGCCGCCCCGCTGGAGGTGGCCCGGGTGATCGCCCGCCGGCTCGGCATGACCGGCGCCCTGGGCACTGTCGCCGAGGCCGACGGCGGCCTGTACACCGGCCGGCTGGTCGGCGAGCTGCTGCACGGCCCGGCCAAGGCGGCCGCGGTGCACGCGCTGGCCCGGCACGAGCGGCTGGACCTCGACCGCTGCGCCGCGTACAGCGACTCGGCCAACGACATCCCGATGCTCTCGCTGGTCGGCCACCCGTACGTAGTGAACCCGGACGGCGCGCTGCGCCGCCACGCCCGGGCCCAGGGCTGGCGGGTGCGGGACTTCCGGACCGGCCGGAAGGCGGCCCGGGTGGGGCTGCCGGCGGCGGCCGCGCTCGGGGTGCTCGCGGGTGCGGCGGCCGCCGGGGTGGCCCTGAACCGCCGCCGCCGCTGCGCCTGACGGGCTCCCGCCGCCCCCGGTCGCGCCCCCGCCGCCGGGCCTGCCCGAGGCCTCCCCACGGCCTTCCCGCGCGGGTGTCCGGCCGTCAACCAGGCCTCTGACCTGGCCCCTCGTACGGGCGAACTCCCGTTTCCGGTACGGCTTTCCGGCCCAATGAGCGAACCTGTCAGCCGGTGACCGGTTCTGATCGTTCGCCAGACCAGGAAAGTCGGGGGTTGCCAGGCCTCAAGACTGGGAAACCACCGGCCGGACCGCCGAATTGGTCACCCTGGGCGCCCGAACGGTCACGTTGAGCCGGATGAACGATGGCAGGTCCGGTCAGAGTCAGCCGAATATGCGCGATAAATGGATCCCAAACGACCACTTCGACCACACGGTGTAGCTGTCATTGCACAAAGCGTTATTCTCTCCTGGATGCACGTCACCCACGCGCCCCGCTCGAACGGGCGGCGCGGGAGTGCTCTCCGCGCAGGCGGAGGTGATCCGTCCACAGTTCTGCCTCTGGGAGTCCCGTGTACCCACCCGTCCGGAACGACGCGCCTGCACCCTCCCGCCCGTCGTCCGCGCCCCTGCGCCCCCGCACCGGCCTCCGCGGCCGCCCCGTCGCCGACCGGCAGATCTCCACCGGCCTGGACCTGCTGCGCAACCTGCTCCGCAGCCAGCTCGCCGCCTCGCCCCAACTCGTGCCCGCCGGCGCCCCGTTCGGCCACCCGCACGGCTCCGGCCTGGCACTGCGCACCACCGCCGCCGGCTCCACCGGCACCGGCTCGCGCGGCCGGACCGGCAGCACCGGCGTCGGCCGCGGCCGCGCCCGGACCGCGCCGAGCCCCGGCTACGAGACCGAGCACAACCCGATCATGGAGCTGGTCGAGCGGGCCCAGGCCGGCGAGAGCGAGGCCTTCGGCCGGCTCTACGACCACTACGCGGACACCGTCTACCGCTACATCTACTACCGGGTCGGCAGCCGGGCCACCGCCGAGGACCTCACCAGCGAGACGTTCCTGCGCGCGCTGCGCCGGATCGGCACCTTCACCTGGCAGGGCCGGGACTTCGGCGCCTGGCTGGTGACCATCGCCCGCAACCTGGTCGCCGACCACTTCAAGTCCAGCCGCTTCCGGCTGGAGGTGACCACCGGCGAGATGCTCGACTCCAACGAGTGCGAGCGCAGCCCGGAGGAGTCGGTGCTGGAGTCGCTCTCCAACGCCGCCCTGCTGGACGCGGTGCACCGGCTCAACCCGCAGCAGCAGGAGTGCGTGACGCTCCGCTTCCTCCAGGGGCTCTCGGTGGCCGAGACCGCGCGGATCATGGGCAAGAACGAGGGTGCCATCAAGACCCTCCAGTACCGCGCCGTCCGCACCCTGGCCCGGCTGCTGCCGCCGGACGCCCGGTGAGGCCGCGGTGACCGGGGGAGGCATAGCCGGCGGGCAGCCCGACCGGCCGTCACCATCCGCACCCGACCGACACGTCCGGGTGAACGGTCGATCCGATGATCAGCCGTGCGTAACCCACCGCCCGCACCACTCGTTGGCCAGCGTGCAAGTCCCCACCAGGCGTACGGTCAAGCCGAATTGCGACCTGTCACCCGATGGAGTGGCTTTGGCCCGCCGAGGCAACCGTCCGGCAGGCCGGGGTGTCGACAACGACGAAGGGAGGTGTGGCCCGTGACGGCAAACGTGCTGGAGCACCGACGGGCGAAGGCCTTCGCCGAGGCGCTGGAGGCCCACCGGGCGGAGCAGCGCGGCGCAGCGGACGCCGAATCGGCCAACACCGCTGCCACCGGCGCCGGTTCGGTCGCGATGGCCCAACTGGTCGGCCTGACCGACGCACTGGGCGCGATGCCCGGACCAGCGCTGGACCCGGAGGTACGGACCGTCCAACGCGCGCAGCTGATGGCCGCGTTCGAGCAGGCCTTCGCCGGCGGACCGGGCGCCACGGTGCCCCGCCAACGCCGGCACCGGGCCATCCGGACGGCGCCGCGCGGCCGCTGGAGCCGCCGGTTCGCGATCGGCGGACTGGTCGCCGGACTGGCCGTCGGCAGCCTCGCCGGCGCCGCCGCCGCCAGCTCCAACGCCCTCCCCGGGGACACGCTGTACGGCATGAAGCGCGGCCTCGAAGGGCTCAGGCTCGACCTGGCGGACACCGACTCCGAGCGCGGCGAACTGCTGCTCGACAACGCCGCCACCAGGCTCGGCGAGGCCAAGACCCTGGTCGGCCACCCCGGCCCGGCCACCGGGCTCAGCCCGGGCACCGTCGAACGGGTCCGCCGCGCGCTGGACGACATGCACGCCGACGCCATCAAGGGCCGCGAGCTGCTCCGCTCGGTCTACCGCAGCAACGGCTCGCTCGGCCCGATGCGCGCCCTGGCCGGCTTCGCCCAGGGCGAGGACGGCCGCTGGACCGAACTGGCGGGCCAGCTGCCCGTCCAGCTCACCCAGCAGGCCCACCTGGTCGACCAGCTCTTCGACGACATAAGCGAGGACGTCGCGCCCCTGCGCCTGGCCCAGCCCACCGCCAAGAGCGGTGGCCCGGCCGGCACCGGAGCGGGCGGCGACACGGCCGGCCCGGCCACCGGCGGCGCCCCCGCCGACACCCCGGCGAACGGCTCCGGCACCGCGCCCGGCGAACGCCCGGCCCAGGGCGGCGGCACCGGCGCGACCAGCGGCGGCAACAACCGCCCCGGCGGCACCGAGCGGGCCCCCGCCAGCACCGGCGCCAGCACGCCCGGCGGCATCGGCGCCAAGGGCGGCGGCCTGCCCAGCACCCTGCCCAGCAGCGCGCCGGACGCCGTCAACGGGCTCGTCGGGGACCTCACCAGCGGGCTCACCGGCGGCAAGACCTCGCCGAGCGCCGTCCCGGCCCCGCCGCAGGCACCGCAGCAGCCCTCCGGCACGCCCAGCGCCCCGGCCGCCGGCCAGCCGCAGGGCGTCGAGGTGCCCCCGCTGATCCCGGGCCTGCTGCCCGGGCTGCGGCTCCTCGGCGGCTGACCGGCGGCTGACCGGACGGCCGGGGGCCCCGGCGATCCCTGGAGTTCCAGGATCGCCGGGGCCCTCGGCCGTGCCTCGGAAGCCACGGAAGGCCCCCAGGGGTCGCGGGAGACCTAGGGCGTGTCTTCAAACTCCCGCCTGCGTGGCGGCGTTGGGGCACGCACCTCGCCGCGTTGTCGTCAGTCGCCGATGCTCCGCATGGACTCCCTCCTCCGCCTTGCGA
>NZ_JBHVWW010000042.1:0-75314 GCF_042882025.1 Kitasatospora sp. NPDC058243 | reverse complement strand
CCTCCGGTGCGCCGGAGGGGCCCTTCCGTCGTCCCGCCGGGCTCAGCCCGCGGTGAAGCCCTCGTAGGCGTTGTAGAGCGCCGCGCCGGCCTCGTGCTCGCCGGTGCGCTCGACGATGTCGCCGAGCAGCCAGGCCTCGACGCCGCGGTCCTCCAGGATCGCCAGCACGGCGTCCACCGAGGACGGCGGGACGACCGCGACCATGCCGACGCCCATGTTGAGCGTCTTCTCGATCTCCAGGGTGGCCACCTTGCCGACCTGGGCGACGGTCTGGAAGACCGGCAGCGGGGTCCAGGTGCCGCGGTCCAGGCGGGCGTGCAGGCCGTCCGGGACGACCCGGGCCAGGTTGGCCGCCAGGCCGCCGCCGGTGACGTGCGAGAAGGCGTGGATCTCGGTGGCGCGGGTGAGCGCCAGGCAGTCCAGCGAGTAGATCCGGGTCGGCTCCAGCAGCTCCTCGCCGAGCGTGCGGCCGAACTCCTCGACCTTGCGGTCCAGCTTCCAGCCGGCCTCGTTCAGCAGCACGTGGCGCACCAGCGAGTAGCCGTTGGAGTGCAGGCCCGAGGCCGCCATCGCGATCACCACGTCGCCGGCCCGCACGCGGTCGGCGCCGAGCAGCGCGTCCGCCTCGACCACGCCGGTGCCGGCGCCCGCGACGTCGTACTCGTCCGGGCCGAGCAGGCCCGGGTGCTCGGCGGTCTCGCCGCCGACCAGGGCGCAGCCGGCCAGCGCGCAGCCCTCGGCGATGCCCTTGACGATCGCGGCGACCCGCTCCGGCACGACCTTGCCGACGCAGATGTAGTCGGTCATGAACAGCGGCTCGGCGCCGCACACCACCAGGTCGTCGACGACCATGCCGACCAGGTCGTGGCCGATGGTGTCGTGCTTGTCCATGGCGGCCGCGATGGCCACCTTGGTCCCCACGCCGTCGGTGGCCGAAGCCAGCAGCGGCCGCTCGTAGCGCTTGAAGGCGGACGCGTCGAAGAGGCCGGCGAAGCCGCCGAGACCGCCGACCACCTCGGGGCGGTTCGCCTTCTTCACCCACTGCTTCATGAGCTCGACGGCGCGGTCGCCCGCCTCGATGTCGACGCCGGCTGCGGCGTAGGTGGCGCCGTTCTGGTTGCTGGTCACTACGGTGCGGCCCTCTCGGGTCTGGTGGGGGCTGGAACAGCGGTGGGGCCCCGTTTCGCGGGACCCCACCGTGGATTCGTTACGGGCGGCGCAGCGCGTCGGCCGCGCCCGCCCCGCCGAGCAGCGACTGGACGCCGTCCAGGTCGCTGCCGCTGGTCGGCTTGCCGCGCACGGCCGGCGGCTGCTGGCTGCCCTTGATCTCGGCCTCCAGCAGGAGCTTGCCGAGCAGTGCCGGGTCCGGCAGCTCCATCGGGTACTCGCCGTCGAAGCAGGCCCGGCAGAGCCTGTCCTTGGGCTGCTTGGTGGCCTCGATCATGCCGTCGATCGAGATGTAGGAGAGCGAGTCCGCGCCGAGGGTGCGGCCGATCTCCTCGACGGTCATCCCGTTGGCGATCAGCTCCGCGCGGGTGGCGAAGTCGATGCCGAAGAAGCACGGCCACTTCACCGGCGGCGAGGAGATCCGGATGTGCACCTCGGCGGCGCCGGCCTCGCGCAGCATCCGCACCAGCGCGCGCTGGGTGTTGCCGCGGACGATCGAGTCGTCGACGACCACCAGGCGCTTGCCCGCGATGACCTCGCGCAGCGGGTTGAGCTTGAGCCGGATGCCGAGCTGACGGATGGTCTGGCTGGGCTGGATGAAGGTGCGGCCCACGTAGGCGTTCTTCACCAGGCCGGAGCCGTACGGGATGCCGCTGGCCTCGGCGTAGCCGATCGCGGCGGGGGTGCCGGACTCCGGCGTCGCTATCACCAGGTCGGCCTCGGCGGGCGCCTCCTTCGCCAGGCGGCGGCCCATCTCCACGCGGGAGAGGTGCACGTTGCGCCCGGCGATGCTGGTGTCGGGGCGGGCCAGGTAGACGTACTCGAACACGCAGCCCTTGGGCTTCGCCTCGGCGAAGCGGGAGCTGCGCATGCCGTTCTCGTCGACGGCGATCAGCTCGCCGGGCTCGACCTCGCGGATGAACGAGGCACCGCAGATGTCCAGCGCCGCCGTCTCGGAGGCGACGACCCAGCCGCGCTCCAGCCGGCCGAGCACCAGCGGGCGGATGCCCTGCGGGTCGCGGGCGGCGTAGAGGGTGTGCTCGTCCATGAAGACGAGCGAGAACGCGCCCTTGACCTTGGGCAGCACGACCTTGGCCGTCTCCTCGATGGAGAGGTCCGGGTGGCCGGCGAGCAGCGCGGTCACCAGGTCGGTGTCGTTGGTCGCGGCGCTCCGCCCGGAGCGGGAGACGTGCTCCTCACCGGGCAGTTCGGCGACCATCTCCGCCAGTTCGGCGGTGTTCACCAGGTTTCCGTTGTGCCCGAGGGCCAGCGAACCGTGCACGGTCGCGCGGAAGGTCGGCTGGGCGTTCTCCCAGACCGAGGACCCGGTGGTCGAGTAGCGGGCGTGTCCGACGGCGATATGCCCGTGCAACGACCCCAGGGAGGCCTCGTCGAAGACCTGGGAGACAAGCCCCATGTCCTTGAAGACGAGAATCTGGGAGCCGTTGCTCACTGCGATGCCCGCGGATTCCTGACCGCGGTGCTGCAGGGCGTAAAGGCCGAAGAACGTGAGCTTGGCGACCTCCTCGCCGGGAGCCCAGACACCGAAGACGCCGCAAGCGTCCTGGGGGCCTTTCTCACCGGGAAGAAGATCGTGGTTGAGTCTTCCGTCACCACGTGGCACGTCTTCGAGTCTAGGGCAGCGGGCACCGGCTTCCGGAACCCGGGCGGCCGGGATTGTCTGGCGATCGGCCGGTAACGCGCGTAGACAAAACCCCTTACCAGGTGGGGATTTCGGGTGGGGGGAATTCCGGCCGGAGGCGGTTGGCCTTGTGGTTCGCGCCTGTTGGGGCGTTCCGTGTGCGGAGAGCCGGGAGTCGGGGCGGCCGCGAAAGTGAGCCTGCTCACCCGGGGTTCACCCCGGCGTCACGCGGCGGGCAGCAACAGGCCCCAGGCGCCCGGGTGGACCGTCCAGGTGCGGGCGCGGACCGGACCGACGGGGTGGCCGTCCGCCTCGTAGCCGAAGCCGCGCCCGACCACCGAGACGCTCTCCGCCCGGGCCCGCACCAGGGCGCCGGGCGCGCGGATCACCACCTCCAGCACGCCCGCGCCGTCCGCCTCGACGCCCGGCAGGGTCAGCTGGACCAGCCGCACCGGCCGGTGCACGTCGGCGAGCAGCCGGCCGTCGGCCTCGACCCGGACCCGGGGATTGTGCTCGGCGCAGGACCGGCCGTCCGCCGTGAGTGCGTTCGCCTGCTCGGCCGCAGCCAGTTTCGCCCATAGCGAACGCCAACCACCCGTACGGCCGGCCGGTCGCCGCGTCCCGGCACCGGTGATCCGCACCCCTCCCAGCGCCACCCCGCCGCCGTCGTCCACCAGCAGGTCGAGCTTGCGCGCCGCACCCGACAGCACCGCCCGCGCGGCCCGGACCGGCTCGCCCGGCACCCCGAGCGCGCGGGCCGCGGCCAGCTCCTCCGACCGGCCGACCGGAACCATGCCCACCGGATCCGCGCCCAGCTCACGCTGGCGGTACAGGGCTTGGAGCACCCGCTGCAACGCCAGGTCGGAACCGATCACGACCGGTCGCCTCCGACCCCGGTGCGAAAGCACCCGGTCGAGTTCGGACGGGCTCTCCGGATAGACCACCTTGACGTCCGCGCCTCCGCAGAGCACGTCCTTCGCGATCCGCACCGACTCGCCGTCGGTGTGCCGGGCCGCCGGGTCGAGGAGCAGCAGGAGCGGCTCGGGGCCGCCGGTTGCGGGCGTGGACAGGGACGACACGACCGGTCCTTCCTCAGGTAATCTCTCGGTGCAAGAGCCCCTTGCGCTACTGCGCCAGGGGCTTCGTCTATCTCGGGGCAGACTGCGGCCTACGCAGGATGCCCCAACCGGAAGGGGTGTACGCCTGTGCCGGCACTCGTGCTCGTTGGCGCTCAGTGGGGGGACGAGGGCAAGGGGAAGGCCACCGACCTCCTCGGCGGCTCCGTCGACTACGTCGTCCGCTACCAGGGCGGCAACAACGCCGGTCACACGGTGGTCATCGGCGACCAGAAGTACGCCCTGCACCTGCTCCCCTCCGGCATCCTCAGCCCTAACGTGACGCCGGTCATCGGCAACGGCGTCGTCATCGACCCGGGCGTGCTGCTCTCCGAGCTGAGCGGCCTCAACGACCGTGGCATCGACACCTCGAAGCTGCTGGTCTCGGGCAACGCCCACCTGATCACGCCGTACCACCGCACCCTGGACAAGGTCACCGAGCGCTTCCTCGGCAAGCGCCGGATCGGCACCACCGGCCGCGGCATCGGCCCGACCTACGCGGACAAGATCAACCGCGTCGGCATCCGGGTCCAGGACCTGTTCGACGAGTCGATCCTGCGCCAGAAGATCGAGGCGGCGCTGCACGACAAGAACCAGATCCTGGTCAAGCTGTACAACCGCCGCGCCATCCCGGCCGAGCTGGTCGTCGAGGAGTACCTCGGCTACGCGGACAAGATCAAGCCCTTCCTCGCCGACACCACCCTCGTCCTGGACCAGGCGCTCAAGGCGAACAAGGTCGTCCTGCTGGAGGGCGGCCAGGGCACCCTGCTCGACGTCGACCACGGCACGTACCCCTTCGTGACCTCGTCGAACCCGACCTCGGGCGGCGCCTGCACCGGCGCCGGCATCGGCCCGACCAAGATCGACCGGGTCATCGGCATCCTGAAGGCGTACACCACCCGCGTCGGCTCGGGCCCGTTCCCGACCGAGCTGCTGGACGAAGACGGCGAGGCGCTGCGCCGTATCGGCGGCGAGCGCGGTGTCACCACCGGCCGTGACCGTCGCTGCGGCTGGTTCGACGCGGTCATCGCGCGCTACGCGACCCGGGTCAACGGCCTCACCGACTTCTTCCTCACCAAGCTCGACGTGCTCACCGGCTGGGAGCAGATCCCGGTCTGCGTCGCGTACGAGATCGACGGCAAGCGGGTCGAGGAACTCCCGTACAACCAGTCCGACTTCCACCACGCCAAGCCGATCTACGAGACGCTGCCGGGCTGGACCGAGGACATCAGCAAGGCGAAGACCTTCGCCGAGCTGCCGAAGAACGCGCAGGCGTACGTGAAGGCGCTGGAGGAGATGTCCGGCGCGCCGATCTCCGCCATCGGCGTCGGCCCGGGCCGCGACGAGACGATCCAGATCAACTCGTTCATCTGAGCCTGATCCGGTCGAGGGCCCTGCGGGACACGTCCCGCAGGGCCCTTCGCTTTGCCCGCTCCGTCAATTTTGCACTAGCGCAGAAGTCCATTGCATCTAGTGCAGCGTGGCGCTACCTTTCCGGCATGACCGCACAGCCGCCCACACCCGTCACCCTCACCGGCCGCCACATCCGCCTGGAGCCCCTCGGCCGCCACCACCTGCCCGACCTGTGGGCCGGCGTCGGCCCCGACCCGGAGGTCTGGCGCTGGATCCCCTCCCTCCCGCCCGCCACCGAGGAGGAACTGGGCGCGATCATCGACGCCCGGCTCGCCGAGGTGGCGGCCGGATCGGCGGTGAAGTTCGCCGTGATCGACCTCCCCAGCGGCCGGGCCGTCGGCGTCACCGGCTACTACGACTTCAGGGCCGACGACGAGGTCGTCGAGATCGGCGGCACCTGGTACGCCCGCTCGGTCTGGCGCACGCCCGTCAACACCGAGGCCAAGCTGCTGCTGCTCTCCCACGCCTTCGACGACCTGGGCATGGGCCGGGTCTACTGGAAGACGGACGCGCTCAACGAGCGCTCCCGCAACGCGATCGTGCGCCTCGGCGCCCAGTACGAGGGCGTCCACCGCCGCGAGAAGCGGCGCGACACCGGCGTGTGGCGCGACACCGCCTACTTCTCGATGCTCGCCGACGAGTGGCCCGTCGCCCGGATCCGCCTCGTCGAGCGCCTTTCGCGCGGTGCCGAACCCTCCGTGCGCCCCCGTTCCTGAACGGCCCCCCGGGAGTTGTCCAGGGTGCCAGGCAGGAACCGGAATGGGAGAAGGCAACCGATGACCCAGCAGTGGCAGAAGTCCACCAGCAGCACCCGGGACGGCAGTGACTCCGTGGAGGTGTCCGTCAACGAACGGGGGCTGATCGAGGTCCGCGAATCCGAGAGCCCCGACGCGATCATCGTCACCACCCCGCAGAAGTTCGCGCTCTGGATCGAGGGCGTGAAGCGCGGCGAATTCGACCACTTCGGCGACGGCTGACCGCACCCTCCGGTGGCCCCCCTCCCGGCGGGGGGCCACCGCTGCCGCGCGCTATTTCTTCTCGACGGCGGCGGAGGAATGGCGGACGACGAACTCGCGTTTTGCGGAACGCGGTTCGCGGGGTTGGGCGTTGACCAGCCAGACCAGCCAGCCGACGAATAGCACGGCCAGCAGGAGGGCGGACAAACCGGCGACGAGCAGGCCGTTCACCGGGTAGCGGGAATGCGGTGGGCGGGGGCGAGAAGCAGCGGAAGCGGCATGACAGTCTCCGGTCGGTGATGTCGAGCGTGCCGACCATGCATCTGGTGTGTATTTACGGCTGATTGGCGGCTGTTTAGGCCACAACAAGTCAGTGACTGACGCGGGATCGACCATAGGGTCGAGGTGCAAGACTTGCTACCGAGCGGGAGAACGTTCACTCCATCGTGGGGTATCCCCCATTTCAGTAGCTAGGGCCGGGTAAGCACGGCACACTTCACCGGAAGCATCGACCCGAGCCGCGATCCGGAGAAGAGAGTCATGCCACCCCGCTTGTCGCCGACCGTGCGTCAGCAGCGCCTTGGCATCGAGCTGCGCAAGATGCGCGAACGCGTGGGCGTGACGCCCAAGAGCCTGGCCGCCACCCTGGGCACCGACCTGCCCAAGATCTCGCAGATGGAGAACGGGAAGTCCGGCATCAGCGCCGAACGGCTCCGGCTCTGGGCCCGCACCTGCCACTGCTCCGACGGCCCCTACCTCGACGCGCTGCTCGCGATGACACAGGACCGGCGCAAGTACTGGTGGGACGGCTACCGCGGCCGGCTGCCCGGCGGGCTCATCGACATCGCGGAAATGGAACACCACGCCGAGTCGCTGGCCATCCTGCACACCACCTTCATCCCCGGACTGCTGCAGACCTCGGCGTACGCCTCCGCGGTGTTCGCCCGGGTCCGGCCACCCATGCCCCAGCCGGACGCCGACGCCCGCACGGCATTCCGGATCCAACGCCAGCGGCTGTTCACCGAACGCCCGAAGCCGTACGCCGCGTACATCCACGAATCCGCGCTGCGCATGCAGTTCGGCGGGGCGGTGGTGCTGCGCGACCAGCTGCTCGGCGTGCTGGAGGATTCCGAGCGGCCCGGGGTGGAGATCCGGACCATCCCGTTCAGCGTCGACACCTTTCCCGGGTCCGGAGAGAGCCTCTACCTCGCCCGCGGGCCCGTTCCCGAGCTCGACACCGTGCAGATCGACCTCTCGAACGGGCCGAAGTTCGTGCACCTCGACACCGAACTGCAGACCTACCGACAGATCAAGGAGGAGACCGCCGCGGTCGCCCTCGGGCCGGCCGAGTCCCGGGACTTCATCCGGGCCTTACTGAAAGACTTCTCATGACTGAGTGGCGGAAGTCCTCGTCCAGTGGCGAGAGCAACGAGTGCGTCGAGATCAGAGCCGCCGACGGTCTGGTGGAGATCCGCGAGTCGGACCGCCCCGAAATCGTCGTCCGGACCACGCCGCGCAAGTGGGCCGCGTTCGTCCGCGGGGTGAAGGCCGGGGAGTTCGACCGGTACAGCGACTCCGTCGGGCCCTGAGCCGCACCCGACCCCGAGCGGCACCGCACCCGAGCCGCACCCACCCCTGAGCAGCACCGCCCTTGAACCGCACCCACCCCTGAACCGCACCGCCCTCCCGGCCCCGCGGCGGTAGGCTTGGCAGCCCACAGTGGACCCCTGCGCCTGGCACAGCACTCCGGGTGGGGTGCGCGTGCGGGAGAAATCGGAGCATCCGAGGATGGCTCGGCACCTGGTCACCAGCGCCCTTCCGTACATCAACGGGATCAAGCACCTGGGCAACATGGTCGGGTCGATGCTCCCGGCGGACGTCTACTCCCGCTACCTGCGCCAGCGCGGCCACGAGGTGCTCTACATCTGCGCGACCGACGAGCACGGCACGCCCGCCGAACTGGCCGCGCAGGAGGCCGGGCTGCCCGTCGCCGAATTCTGCGCCCAGGCGCACGACGCGCAGAAGGCGGTGTACGACGGCTTCGGGCTGTCCTTCGACCACTTCGGCCGCAGCTCCTCCCCGCAGAACCGCGAGATCACCCAGGAGATCGCCCGCGAACTCCAGCGCAACGGCTTCATCGAGGAGCGCGCGATCCGGCAGGTGTACTCCAACGCCGACGGCCGCTTCCTGCCGGACCGCTACATCGTCGGCACCTGCCCGCACTGCGGCTACGACAAGGCGCGCGGCGACCAGTGCGAGAACTGCACCCGGGTGCTGGACCCGACCGACCTGCTGGAGCCGCGTTCGGCGATCAGCGGCAGCTCCGACCTGGAGGTCCGGGAGACCAGGCACCTGTTCCTGCTCCAGTCGGAGCTGACCGACGAGGTCGAGCAGTGGATCGCCGCCCACGGCGACGACTGGCCGGTGCTGGCCTCCTCGATCGCCCGCAAGTGGCTCACCGAAGGCCTCCAGGACCGCGCGATCACCCGCGACCTGGAGTGGGGCGTCCCGGTGCCGGCCGACGTCTGGCCGGAGCTGGCGGCCGAGGGCAAGGTGTTCTACGTCTGGTTCGACGCCCCGATCGAGTACATCGGCGCCACCAAGGAGTGGGCGGACGCGGCCCCGGCCGGGCAGGCCCGGGACTGGAAGTCCTGGTGGTACGAGGCCGACCACAGCGTCCGGTACACCGAGTTCATGGCCAAGGACAACGTCCCGTTCCACACCGTGATGTTCCCGGCCACGATCCTCGGCTCGCGCCGGCCGTGGAAGAAGGTCGACTACGTCAAGGCCTTCAACTGGCTGACGTACTACGGCGGGAAGTTCTCCACCAGCCAGAAGCGCGGCATCTTCACCGACGTCGCCCTGGAACTGCTGCCGGCCGACTACTGGCGCTACTTCCTGATGGCGCACGCCCCCGAGTCGGACGACTCCAGCTTCACCTGGGACCTCTTCGCCTCCGTCGTCAACAAGGACCTCGCCGACACCCTCGGCAACTTCGTCAACCGGGTGCTCACCTTCAGCCGCAAGCGCTTCGGCGACGCCGTCCCGGCCGGCCACGCGCCCGGCGAGGCCGAACAGCGCCTCGGCGAGCAGATCGCCGCCCTGCTGGCCGAGTACGAGGCCCAGTTGGACGCGCTCAACTTCCGCAAGGCCGCGCAGGGGCTGCGCGCGCTGTGGAGCGCGGGCAACGCGTACCTGGACGAGAAGGCGCCCTGGCTCCAGGTGAAGACCGACCCGGACGCGGCGGCGCTGACCCTGCGCACCGCGATGAACCTGATCCAGCTGTACGCGGTGGTCTCCGAGCCGTTCATCCCGACCGCGGCGGCGGCGATGCGCGGCGCCTTCGCCCTGCCCGGGGACGCTCCGGCGGCCGGCCTGTCCTGGGTCGGCCCGGAGCAGGCGCGGGCACTGGACCTGGTGCCGGCCGGGACGGCGTTCACCGTGCCGCCGGTGCTGTTCGCCAAGATCACCGACGAGGACCTGGCCGCCTGGACCACCCGCTTCGGCGGCCAGGAGGGCTGAGCCCCGGGGGGGGGAGCAAGGAACGAGGAGGCCGCCCCCCCCCCCCCCCGCCTCAGCGGTGGCTCACCCGCGCGGGGTCAGTTCCGGCGGTCAGCTGCAGCCGCTGGTGGAGCCGCAGCCCTCGCAGAGGTAGCAGCTGCCGGCGCGGCGCATCTTGGTGCCGCAGGAGAAGCAGAGCGGGGCGTCGGCGTTGAGGCCGAGCTGGATCTCCATCAGCTCCGTGGAGTTGTGGGCCTGCGCCGGGGAGGCCTTGGGGGCCTTGGGCGCCTCGACGGCGGGGGCCGGGGTGGCGACCACCGGGGCCGACTGGGCGAGCGACTCGGTGTCGAGCTCCTCGGACTCCAGCGGCTCGTAGGAGCCCGTGTCCAGGTGGCGCTGGCGCTCCTCGACGGAGTGGATGCCGAGCGCCGAGCGGGTCTCGAACGGCAGGAAGTCGAGCGCCAGGCGGCGGAAGATGTAGTCGACGATCGACTGCGCCATCCGCACGTCCGGGTCGTCGGTCAGACCGGCCGGCTCGAAGCGCATGTTGGTGAACTTCGAGACGTAGGTCTCCAGCGGCACGCCGTACTGCAGGCCGACCGAGACGGCGATGGAGAAGGCGTCCATCATGCCCGCGAGGGTCGAACCCTGCTTGGACATCTTGAGGAAGACCTCGCCGAGGCCGTCGTCCGGGTAGGAGTTGGCGGTCATGTAGCCCTCGGCGCCACCGACCGTGAAGGAGGTGGTGATGCCCGGGCGGCCCTTGGGCAGGCGCTTGCGGACCGGGCGGTACTCGACGACCTTCTGGACCGCGGCGGCCGGGGCGGCCACCTCGGGCTTGGGCTCGGATTCCTTCTTCTTCGCCGAAAGCGGCTGGCCCACCTTGCAGTTGTCGCGGTAGATGGCGAGCGCCTTGACGCCCATCTTCCACGCCTCGAAGTAGATCTCCTCGATCTCCTCGACGGTGGCGGACTCGGGCATGTTCACGGTCTTGGAGATCGCGCCGGAGATCCAGGGCTGGATCGCGGCCATCATCCGGACGTGGCCCATGGCCGAGATGACCCGCTCGCCCATCGCGCAGTCGAAGACCTCGTAGTGCTCGGCCTTGAGGCCCGGGGCGTCCACCACGTTGCCGTGCTCGGCGATGTGGGCGACGACCGCCTCGATCTGCTCGTCCTGGTAGCCGAGGCGCTTGAGGGCGCGCGGGACGGTGCCGTTGACGATCTGCATCGAGCCGCCGCCGACGAGCTTCTTGAACTTGACGAGCGCCAGGTCCGGCTCGACTCCGGTGGTGTCGCAGTCCATCATCAGGCCGATGGTGCCGGTGGGGGCGAGCACCGAGGCCTGGGCGTTGCGGAAACCGTTCTGCGCGCCGATCCGCAGGACGTCCTGCCAGGTGTCGTTGGCCACGGCCCAGACCGGGGCGTCCAGCTCGTCGAGCGAGACGGCGGCGAGCGAGGCGTCCGCGTGCTGCTTCATGACCAGCTGGTGCGGGGCGGCGTTGCGGGCGTAGCCGTCGTACGGGCCGACGACGCCGGCGAGTTCGGCGCCGCGGCGGTAGGCGGTGCCGGTCATCAGCGAGGTGATGGCGCCGGCCAGGGCGCGGCCGCCCTCGCTGTCGTAGGCGTGGCCGGTGGCCATCAGCAGGGCGCCGAGGTTGGCGTAGCCGATGCCGAGCTGGCGGTAGGCGCGGGTGGTCTCGCCGATCTTCTCGGTGGGGAAGTCGGCGAAGCAGATGGAGATGTCCATCGCGGTGATGACCAGCTCGACGACCTTGGCGAAGGTGTCCGCGTCGAACGAGTCGTCGTCGCGCAGGAACTTCATCAGGTTCAGCGAGGCGAGGTTGCAGCTGGAGTTGTCCAGGTGCATGTACTCGGAGCAGGGGTTGGACGCGTTGATGCGGCCGGACTCCGGGCAGGTGTGCCAGTGGTTGATGGTGGAGTCGTACTGGATCCCGGGGTCGGCGCAGGCCCAGGCGGCCTCGGCCATCTTGCGGAACAGCTTCTTGGCGTCGACGGTCTCGATGACCTCGCCGGTCATCCGGGCGCGCAGGCCGAATTCGGTGCCGTTCTCGACGGCGGTCATGAATTCGTCGGAGACGCGGACGGAGTTGTTGGCGTTCTGGTACTGGACGGAGGTGATGTCGTCGCCGCCGAGGTCCATGTCGAAGCCGGCGTCGCGCAGGGCGCGGATCTTCTCCTCCTCCTTCACCTTGGTCTCGATGAAGGCCTCGACGTCGGGGTGGTCGACGTCGAGCACGACCATCTTGGCCGCGCGGCGGGTGGCGCCACCGGACTTGATGGTGCCGGCGGAGGCGTCGGCGCCGCGCATGAAGGAGACCGGGCCGGAGGCGTTGCCGCCGGAGGACAGCAGTTCCTTCGAGGAGCGGATGCGGGAGAGGTTGAGGCCGGCGCCGGAGCCGCCCTTGAAGATCATGCCCTCTTCCTTGTACCAGTCGAGGATCGACTCCATGGAGTCGTCGACGGACAGGATGAAGCAGGCGCTGACCTGCTGGGGCTGCTTGGTGCCGACGTTGAACCAGACCGGCGAGTTGAAGCTGAACACCTGGTGGAGGAGGGCGTGCGTCAGCTCGTGCTCGAAGATCTCGGCGTCGTCCTTGGTGGCGAAGTAGCCGTGCTTCTCGCCGGCGGCGCGGTAGGTGAGCACCACGCGGTCGATGATCTGCTTGAGGCTCCACTCGCGCTGGGGAGTGCCGACGGCGCCGCGGAAGTACTTGGACGTGACGATGTTGACGGCGTTGACCGACCAGAAGTCGGGGAACTCGACGCCGCGCTGCTCGAAGTTGATGGACCCGTCGCGCCAGTTGGTCATGACGACGTCGCGGCGCTCCCAGCGGACCTCGTCGTACGGGTGCACGCCAGGAGTGGTGTAGATGCGCCCGATCGGCAGACCGCCCTTGGGGGCCTTGCCGCCGCCCTTGGCCGTGGTCTTGTCGGACTTCGACCCGCGTGCGGAACCGCTCGTGGTGTCTGTCACTTCTTCCTCCTCCTGGGCAAACGCCCGAAGTGCCCTGAAAAGTCCGGGCACCGCTGGTTCGTTCTTCCGGTGTGCGGGCAGGCCGAGACCTCGCCTGCTTGCGCACGGTTTGTTGTGTTCTGTGCCCTTTTTCCGGGCATGCGTGGGCCCCGTGGGACCCGTGGTGCAGCAAGGCCCGCCAGGGGGCCGGGTGCCGGCGCCTCCTAGGGCGCGGCGGCGGCGACGGGCACGCAGGTGCCGTCCGCCTCGGGGACGGGCCGTTCGGCGCGGAGTTCCGCGATGGCGGCCTCGAAGTCTTCCAGTCCGTCGTACGCCTGGTACACGCTGGCGAAGCGCAGGAAGGCGACCACGTCGAGTTCCTTGAGCGGGCCGAGTATGGCCAGCCCGACGTCGTGGGTGGTCAGCTCGGCGTTGCCGGTGGCGCGCACGCACTCCTCGACCCGCTGGCCGAGCTGGGCGAGGGCGTCCTCGGTGACCGGGCGGCCCTGACAGGCCTTGCGGACGCCGGTGATGACCTTCTCCCGGGAGAAGGGCTCGGTGACCCCGCTGCGCTTGATGACCATCAGTGCGGCCGTCTCCACGGTGGTGAAGCGGCGGCCGCAGTCCGGGCACTGCCGACGACGGCGGATCGAGCTGCCGTCCTCATTGGTCCGGCTGTCGACAACACGGCTGTCGGAGTGCCGGCAGAAGGGGCAGTGCACCTGAGGATCCCTCCCTGGCAGGACGTGCGGACCTGTTGAGTCTATGCGATGCGACCCCGGCCTCGGCAAGCTGATCATGCGCCGTAACCACTAGTACTGGGCACGGAGAGGACTGTAACCACTAGATGTAGGTCTCCGGGGGAAGCGACACCCCTGGCGTGTCGGCACCGATTAGACTGCCGAAGTCGAGATCCGATCGAACATTTACTCGATGCACAGTCTCGATGTACAGCAAAGCCTTGATCGAGTCAGCCAACTCTCGAATAATTCACTCGAACGTGTGTTTGGCGCAACCTTTCGATAGGAGGGGCGTTGGGCTGGAAAAGGGGAGAGGACAGCCGTCGAGAGGGGCCGCCGTGAACACCATCGAAAGCAACACCATCCCGGTGCAGGAACACTCCCAGTTCAAGGTGGGGCAGCGCACCACGAATCAGCAGAGCGTGGACATCAGCATGGACCGTAGCGAAGACCAGCGCCTCTCCGGCCCGGCCCTTTCCAGCACGGGCCGCGTTCCCGACCAGCCGATCGAACACTCCCCCGCGATCGACGACGCCCACCAGGCGCCCACCCGCGCGCTGCCCGGCCGCCCCCCCGGCATCCGCACCGACGAGGCCGGTCTCACCGAACGCCAGCGCCGCGTGATCGAGGTCATCCGGGACTCCGTCCAGCGCCGCGGCTACCCGCCGTCCATGCGCGAGATCGGCCAGGCCGTCGGCCTGTCCAGCACCTCCTCGGTCGCCCACCAGCTGATGGCCCTGGAACGCAAGGGCTTCCTGCGCCGCGACCCGCACCGCCCGCGCGCCTACGAGGTCCGCGGCGTCGAGGTGGCCCGCCCGAACACCGCCGAGACGGCCGGCCGGCCGTCCACCTCGTACGTGCCGCTGGTCGGCCGGATCGCCGCCGGCGGCCCGATCCTGGCCGAGCAGACGGTCGAGGACGTCTTCCCGCTGCCCCGCCAGCTGGTCGGCGAGGGCGAGCTGTTCGCGCTCACCGTGCGCGGCGACTCGATGATCGAGGCGGCCATCTGCGACGGCGACTGGGTCACCGTGCGCCGCCAGCCGGTCGCCGAGAACGGCGACATCGTGGCCGCGATGATCGACGGCGAGGCCACGGTCAAGCGGCTCAAGCGAGAGGACGGCCGGATCTGGCTGATGCCGCACAACCCGGCGTACGAGCCGATCAACGGCGACAACGCGACCATCCTGGGCAAGGTCGTCGCGGTCCTGCGCCGCCTCTGACGCCTCGCGCGCACCCAGCGGGAAGGGGCTCCACCGCGTGGTCGCGGGGAGCCCCTCCGGCGTCTCCGGGGGCTTCCGGGCCCCGCCTCGGCCCCCAGGGGGGCTGGACGGAGCCCCGGATCACCGCACCGCTCAGCCCCGCTTCACCACCGGCTTGACCGGCGGCGCCGAGGCGTCGATCGCCGCCAGCGAGCGGCGCACCTGGTTGCGGTCCGTGGTGTACCAGAACTCCGGCATCGAGGAGCGGAAGAAGCTCCCGTACCGCTTGGTCTCCACCCGCGGGTCGAGCACCGCGACCACGCCCCGGTCCTCGGCCGCGCGCACCAGCCGGCCGGCGCCCTGCGCCATCAGCAGCGCCGCGTGCGTCGCCGCGACGGCCATGAAGCCGTTCCCGCCGCGCTGTTCGACGTCCTTCTGGCGGGCGCTCATCAGCGGGTCGTCCGGCCGGGGGAACGGGATGCGGTCCATCACGACCAGCTGGCAGGCCGAGCCGGGCACGTCCACGCCCTGCCAGAGCGAGAGCGTGCCGAACAGGCAGGTGGACGCGTCCGAGGCGAACTCCCGGATCAACTCGCCCAGGGTGTCCTCCCCCTGGAGCAGGATCCGGTTGTCCAGCCGCTCCCGCAGCGCCTCGGCGGCCGTCTGGGCGCCGCGCATCGAGGAGAACAGGCCCAGCGTGCGCCCGCCGGCCGCGCCGATCAGCTCCGCCAACTCGTCCAGCATGTCGGGCCGTTCGGGATCTCGGCCGGGATCGGCGAGGTGCCGGGCGACGTACAGGATGCCCTGCTTGGGGTACTTGAACGGCGAGCCGACGTCGATGCCGCGCCAGTGCGGCACCGCGTCCTCGCCGAACCCGGAACCGGAACCGGAACCGGACCCGGACCCGGACCCGGCCGAAGGATTGTCCCCGGGGGTGCGCTGGTCCGGCAGCCGGGAGTCCGAGGGCAGGCCGACGGAGGCGGCGACGCCGTTGAAGTCCCCGCCGAGCTTGAGGGTGGCCGAGGTGAGCACCACCGAGCGCTCCTTGTAGAGGCCCTCGCGCAGCAGCCCGGAGACGCTGAGCGGCGCGACCCGCAGCGAGCCGGTGCCCATGCCGAAGCGGTCGCTGCGCTCGATCCAGACCACGTCGTACTCGGAGTCCTCCAGCAGCCGCTCGGCGGTCTCGTGCAGCGACTCGGCGGAGGCCATCGCCTGCTTGCGGACGGCGTCCTCGTCGCTGAGCCCCTTGTCGCGGGTCTCGCCGAGCGAGCTGATCACCTGGCGGGCGGCGTCCCGGATCGAGGTGACCGCGTACGCCAGGTACTCGGGCAGTTCCTCGACCCGGCCGGGCTGGGCGGTCTCCATCAGGCCGTGGTAGTTCTCGGCGGCGGCCTGCAAGGCGTCCACGGCCTTCTCGTTGGCGAGCCGGGCGGCGCGCTTGACCGCCCGGTTGACCGCGCCGACGGTCAGCTCGGCGGTGGCCGCGCCGGTGACCCGGTTGACCAGTTCGTGCGCCTCGTCGACGATCAGCAGCCCGTGCTCGGGCAGCACCGGCGCGCCCTCGATCGCGTCGATCGCGAGCATCGCGTGGTTGGTGACCACGACGTCGGCCAGTTTGGCCCGCTCCCGGGCCTTCTCGGCGAAGCACTCCTGCCCGTACGCGCAGCGGGTGGCGCCCAGGCACTCCTTGGAGGTGACCGCCAGCTGGGCCCAGGCCTTGTCGGAGACGCCGGGGCTGAGGTCGTCCCGGTCCCCGGTGTCGCTCTCGTCGGCCCACTCGCGCAGCCGCAGCACGTCCTGCCCGAGCTTGCTGGCGGGCCCGCCGAGCGCCTCGGCCGCGTCGAACAGGCCCTCGCCCTCGTCGCTCGGGGTGCCCTCGTTGGCCCGGTGCAGGCACAGGTAGTTGGAGCGGCCCTTGAGCATCGCGAACAGCGGGCGGCGGCGCAGCACCGGGTGCAGCGCCTCGACCGTGCGCGGCAAGTCCCGTTCGACGAGCTGGCGTTGCAGCGCCAGGGTGGCGGTGGCGACCACCACGCGGTCCCCGTGGGCGAGCGCGGGCACCAGGTAGGCGAGGGACTTCCCGGTGCCGGTGCCGGCCTGGACGAGCAGGTGCTCGGCGTTGTCGACGGCGTCGGCGACGGCCTCGGCCATCCGGAGCTGACCGGGGCGCTCGACGCCGCCGACGGCCGCCACCGCGGCGTGCAGCAGGTCGGGGATGCGGGAGCGCGGAACGGCGACGGCTTCCTCGACGTCGGCGGCGGCGCCGCCGTCCTCGCCAGGGAGCTCGGTCTCGCCGGGGAGCTGGGTTTCGGAGTCGTTCGTCATGACCCTCCCAGCCTACGGGGCTGGGGTGACAATCCGGCTCCGTCGCCCGGGAAGATCCGCCTCCAGGGTCACCAGGGCGTTGGGGACGGTCCCGTACCGGGCGGCGTGCGGGCGGTGCGGGCGGTCCTGGTAGCCGTCGAGCAGCAGCCGGTTGCGGTTGAGGCAGAGCCGGTCGATCCGCGGCCGGAACAGGTCGAACAACTCGAAGCGCTCGCCCAGGCCGGGGAAGCGGTCCTGGTAGCGGCGGATCTCGGCCCGCAGCAGGGCCCAGAACTCGGCCTCGGGCAGCCCGGTCTGCGCCTCCAGCAGCGGGGCGAGGTAGCGCAGGACGCCGATGAACAGCCCGGAGTGGAGGAACTGGCAGAGCCCCTGCGGGCCGTCCCGCAGCAGGACGTCGTCGACCTCGGCGGGCAGGTCGCGCAGTTCGGGCAGGTCCTGGTCGCTGAGGTTGACGTCGTCGACGAAGTCCTTGACCGCGAGCCGGGTCGGCGCGTCGTGCTCGTCGAAGACGACGATGGCGTTCTCGCCGTGCGGGGAGAAGACCAGCCCGTACCGGTAGAGGAAGTGCAGCAGCGGCGGCAGCACGGCGCCGAACAGCCGGCCGGTCCAGGCGGCGGGGGTGAGCCCGGAGCGGGCGATCAGTTCGGCGGCGAGCGCCCGGCCGTCGGAGCCGGTCTGCAGCAGGGCGGCCAGGGTGCGGGCGCGTTCGCCGCCGGCCAGGAAGGGGCCGAGCGGTTCGCGCCAGATCGCGCCGAGGAGTTCCTTGTACTGGTAGGGCGCCTCGGGCAGCTCGCGGTAGAGCGGGTGGTCGACGGTGACGGAGGCGATCTCGCCGAGCAGGATCACCCGGCACTCGTCGCGCAGGTAGGGGTCGGCGTCGCGCAGGCCGTGGATCCAGGCGGTGACGGCGGGCGCGGCGAGGGTGCGTTCGGTGGGCAGACCGCGCCAGACCAGGGTGTTGAGGACGGACAGCGGCAGTTTGACGGTGCAGCGCTCGGGGTGGGCGGTGTTGAAGAAGGAGCGGATGGACTGCTGGGGCAGCCGTGGGTCGCCGTCGGAGGGCAGCGGGACGATCTCGCCGGAGGCGATCCAGGGCGCGAACAGCGGGACGATCGTCTCGTCCCACTGCCAGGGGTGGACGGGCAGCAGCAGGTAGTCGGCGGCGGCCGGGCCGAGGGCGGCGCGCAGCGCGTCCGGGTCGTCGAGTTCGCGGGCGTACAGCTGCTCGGGCCGCTCCAGGCCGGGCACGCCGCGGTACTCGGCGAGCCGGCGGTGGACGGCGATCCAGGGCAGCGGGCGCGGGGTGCGGGCCTCCGGGGCCCAGCGGGCGGCGTCGGTGGCGGAGAAGCCGATCCGGCCCTTGTTGGGGACGATCCAGGGGTGGCCGTCCTGGCGGCCCTCCAGGGCGGGGTGGTCGAGGTCGGCGAGTTCGGCGGCGGTGAGCGCGGTGGCGAGCTGGTGCGCGTCGGCGGTCAGGGTGGCGGTGAGTTCGCGGATCAGGTGGCCGGTGGTCTCGCCGCGCAGGCCGAGGGCGTGCCGGGCGTGCGGGAGGAAGCGCAGCGGGTCGAGGCCGTCCGGGTCGGAGCAGCGGACCGACTCCGGGTCGACCCGCCAGCTTCCGTACGCGCCGCGGCGGGCGGTGAAGCGGTACTCGGCCTCGGGCAGCCAGAGCAGGTACTCGCCGTCGGAGGCGGCGCGGACGGGGGTGAGCAGTTCCTCGTAGGCGAACTCGCCGAGCATCTTGGCCAGCAGGGCGCGCCCGGCCCGCCGCCAGTGCCCGGCGGTCAGGTGCGGGGGCAGGTACAACGGCGGTTCAGCGGCCGACGGTTGCGGCACGGGTCAGCTCCTGGGGACGGGGGATGGCGGGGGTGCTCTCGGTGGGGGTGCCCTCGGCAACAGCCGCGGCGGCGCCCGCGGCAGCGCCCGCAGCGGCGGGGGCGGTCCCGGGCGGCGCGAAGCCGGTCCAGGCGGTGCGGGCGGGCAGCCGGTGGACGGTCCGGCCGGTGACGGCGTTGAGGATGACGGCGGCCCGGTGGGCGCCGAGCCCCAGGTCGGGGGCGCCGACGCCGTGGGTGTGCAGTTCGGCGTTCTGGACGTAGAGGCCGCCGGTGAGTTCGGGCCGGGTGGCGACCCGGTGGTCGAGGTCGACCCGGTAGCGCCCGTCCCCGTCCCAGTCGATCAGCCGGGCGAGTGGTTCGAGCGCGGTCGGCCGGGCGGCCCGGTAGCCGGTGGCGAGCACCACGGCGTCGGTGCGCAGGACGTGTTCGACGCCGGAGTCGCCGTGCCGGCAGTGCAGTTCGAGGCCGCCGCAGGGGCCGGGGCGGGCTTCGGTGACGGCGGTGCCGGGGGTGATGTCGACCGGGGCGGTGTCGATCGGGCGGCCGATGGTGCGTTCGTAGAGGTGGTCGTGGATCTCGGCGAGGGTTTCGGCGCTGGCGGCCTTGTGCAGTTGCCACTGGGCGGCGACCAGCGCGTCCCGGACGGGTTCGGGCAGGCTGTGGAAGTAGTGGGTGTAGTCGGGGGTGAAGTGCTCCAGGCCGAGCTTGGAGTACTCCATCGGCGCGAGCGCCCTGGTCCGGGTGAGCCAGCGCAGCCGGACGCCGTCGCCGTCGTGGCGCCGGAGCAGGTCGAGGAAGACCTCGGCGCCGGACTGCCCGCTGCCGACCACGGTGATGTCCCGGGCGCCGGCGAGGTCGCCGCGGCGGTCCAGGTAGTCGGCGGAGTGGAAGGCGCGCGGGTGGCCGTCGAGGGCGGTGAAGGCCGCGGGCAGGACGGGCCGGGTGCCGACGCCGAGGGCGAGGTTGCGGGCGTGCACCTCGGTCCGCCGCCCGGTCGCGGTGTCGGTCAGCTCGGCCCGGAAGTGCGGGGCTTCCCAGTGCAGGGCGGTGACCTCGGTGCCGAAGCGGCAGTTGGCGAGCCGTTCGGCGGCCCACCGGCAGTAGTGGTCGTACTCGCGGCGGGGCAGTTGGAAGCGCTCGGCGAAGTAGAACGGGAAGAGCCGGTCCTGGTCGCGCAGGTAGTTGAGGAAGGACCAGGGGTTGGTCGGGTCGACGAGGGAGACCAGGTCGGCGAGGAACGGCACCTGCATCCGGGCCCCGTCCACCAGCATGCCGGGGTGCCAGCGGAACTCCGGGCGCTGGTCGCAGAAGAGCGTGCGCAGGCCGGGGACGGGCGCGGCGAGCGCGGCGAGCGAGAGGTTGAAGGGGCCGATGCCGACGCCGAGCAGGTCGTACGGCGGCTGGGGTGCTGGGGTGTCCACGGGGGTGTCCTAGGCGACGAAGGGGACGCGGGCACGGACCATCAGGGCGGCGCGCTTGTCGGGCAGGTCGAGTTCGGTGTCCAGCCGGAATCCGGCCTGTTCGAAGGCCCGGACGGAGCGCCGGTTGCGGACGTCCGGTTCGGCGACGACCCGTTCGCAGCGGGGCCGTTGCCGCAGGATCCGCTCGGCGAGGGCGGCCAGCAGGACGGCGCCGAGGCCCCGGCCGCGGCTCTCGGCGGGGCCGATCAGGAGGTGGACGCCGGTGTCGTGCGGCCGGGCCGGGTAGTGCCGGGCGAGCGGGTCGAGGTCGGCGCGGTAGACCTCCCAGTAGCTCGTCGCGGCGCCGTCGAGCAGGCCGAGGCAGGGCACGCTGCGGCCGTCGCCGTCGAGTTGGGCCCGGAGGTGCCGTTCGGTGGCGTCGGGCGGCCCGGCGAGCCGCCAGAACGCGGCGATCTCGGGGTCGTTCATCCACCCGGCGAGCAGGTCCAGGTCGGTGGGCAGTCGGACCGGGCTGAGCCGGAACTCGCCGGCCGGGGTGGGGATCGCGCCCCATCCCGGCGGGTCGTCGAGCAGGCTCATGCGCCCGCCAGCGGGTTGGGGATGTCCACGTAGACGGACTGGGTGGCGACCGGGCCGACCAGTTCGTCCAGGCCGTTGATCCGGGTGAGCAGGTTGGCCTTGCAGGGCAGGGTGGGCGCG
Source organism: Kitasatospora sp. NPDC058243 (assembly GCF_042882025.1). Classification (NCBI taxonomy): domain Bacteria; kingdom Bacillati; phylum Actinomycetota; class Actinomycetes; order Kitasatosporales; family Streptomycetaceae; genus Kitasatospora; species Kitasatospora sp. NPDC058243. Next base: position 54,322 of record NZ_JBHVWW010000042.1, on the reverse strand, counting down.
TCGAGCAGCAGCCCGGGCAGCGCCGAGCCGGTGGCGGCGGCCCGCGGGCCGGCCAGGAAGCGGCGCAGCCCGGCCAGCAGCACGGTCTCGTCGGCGAGCCCCTGGCTGCCGAAGGCGCCGACCAGGCCGAGGACGTGGTTGATGCCGAGGTAGTAGGCGAAGTGGTGGTCGATCACCTCGTCGGGCAGGAAGGTGTCGCTGTGCTCGCCGAGCCCGGGCAGCCGCGCGGTGAGCCGGTCGGCGGCGCTCTCCCGGTAGTAGTAGCCCTGGTTGTCGCGGTAGCGGCCGCCGCTGGGCCAGCCGTCGGCGTCGAGCAGGACGAGGCTGTTCTGCTGGTGCGCCTCCAGGGCGATGCCGGCCGTGCCGTCCAGCCAGAGGACGGGCAGTACGACGGCGTCCAGGTAGCGCAGGAACCATTCGGCGGCGACGGTCCGCAGCGGGCGGCCGCAGCGGACGGCGAGCGCCCGCAGGGTGTCGCCGAGCCGGGACGGCACGGTGTCGCCGGTGCCGAGCGGCTGTTCGGCGACCAGCCCGGCGACGCACAGCGCGCGGTCGGCGGGGGCGAAGGGCTGGGCGCGCAGCACGGTGTCCAGGCCGCCCGGGTCGCCGAGGGCGGGGTGGTCGACGCCGATCCAGGCCGGGTCGCGGACGATGTCGAAGCCGGGGTGGGCACGGTGCCATTCGGCGGCCAGGCCGCTCTCCAGCAGCCGGTGCACCTCCAGGCCGCGGTGGAGTTCCTTGCGCAGGTTCTCCCGGCGGGAGTTGGTGATCCGCAGGCCGAGCGAGAGCTTGAGCATCCAGGGGGTGCCGGGGCGGTAGACGGTGCGCACCGAGGAGGTGGGGTACCAGGGTTCGCCGGCCGGGCCGAGGTCGTGCAGCAGCCCGTCGGCGAGCAGGGCGGCGACGGCCGGGCGGTGGGCGAGTTCGCGGGCCTGCCAGGGGTGCAGCGGCAGGGCGGCGGTGCCGGGCGGCAGGGCGGCGTGGTCGCCGAGCAGGTCCGCGGTGATCCGGTCGGCGCTGTCGGTGAGGGCGGAGCCGGCGGCGAGCAGGTCGCGGTGGACCGCGTACCAGTGGAGTTGGAAGGAGCCGTGCAGTTCGGGCGAGTAGGCGGCGCTCTGGGCCGGGCCGAGGCCGTCGCGGCTCTTCGGGGTGGGGTGCAGCGGGTGGCCGAGCAGCAGGGACTGTTCGGCGGCGAGGAAGTGCGAGCGTTCCGGGCCGCCGGCGGGGGCGGCGGTGCGGCGGTGGGCGAGGATGTCGGCGGTGCGGACGACCGAGTCGGCGACCCGGGCGGCGAGGTCGGCGACCTGCCCGGGGTCGGGGCGGTCGGCGGCCGCGGCGGCGAGCAGCGCGGCGGTGGTGACGGCGTCCACGGGGGCGTCGGCGGTGCCCTCCCCGGCGGAGAGGACGGCGGGGCCGAACCGGTGCCAGCCGCCGGGCGACCAGTAGCGGACGGGGGCGGAGAGCCGGGCGGCGCCGCCGAGGACGGCGATCCGCAGCCGGCCGTCGGGGCCGGGGCGGGCGCCGGTCTCGCGCGTCCAGCAGCGCAGCAGGGCTTCCAGGGCGGCCTGTTCGGCGGCGACGGCGGGGTCCGGGTGCAGCAGCGGATCGGGCTCGGCCGGCCGGTCCGCGTGCAGCAGCGGGGCGGGCGGGGCTCCGGTGAGGGCGGTGCTCAAGGCTGCTCCTTGGGGCGCGTGGGGGTGCGGACGCGCGCGGGTGGTGGAGAGGATCGGCGGGCGCTCGCACCGTCGCGTCAGGTAAGGGTTACCTATCCCTGACGGGTGATCACAAGGTCGGCTCACTCGTCCGGGTGAAGATCGGGGATTGTCCGCGTCCGGCGCGCGGGGCCCTGCTGGGTCGGCGGGCCGATCGTGGCCACGTCACGGATCGGTGACCTCCGGTCAGGGCCGCAACCCGGGGGGCGGCCGCCGCCGTCCTGGTGACCGGTGGAAGACTCCACAGCGGCGAGTCGCCGCACGACAGCCCGATCGAGCACAGGGGGAAGCGCACACATGCCATCGATCCACCGGTCAGCCATGGCCGTCGCCCTCGTCACGGGGACGCTGCTCGCGGCGAGCGCCTGCGGGCCGGACGGTCCGGCGGGCGACGGGGGCGGCAGCGCCGCGCCGCCGCCCGCGTCCAGCACCGCCGCCCCGGGGAGCGGCGTGATCGGCGGGATCACCCTCCCGTCGGGCATCCCGACCAGCCTGCTGGAGGGCCTGCCGAAGTCCTGGGACGACCTGAAGAAGTGGAAGTTCGAGGACTGGGACTCGTGGGCGTCCAAGCACGTCTTCAACAACCCGGTGGTGAAGGACTTCTGGAACCCGGACAAGATGGGCGACTCCAAGCCCGCCGATCCGGCCCCGCCCACCGCCAAGCCGGCCGCCGACAACGGCGTGACGGACCCGGACCCGCCGGTGGTCAAGGCCGTGCCGGTGCCCCGCCCGTACACCAAGCAGCCGTCCGGGAAGGTGTTCTTCAGCGCCCAGGGCGGCCGGGGCAACTGCTCGGCGACGGTGATCACCGACCCGCAGCACCCCGGCAAGAGCAATCTGGTCTGGACGGCCGGCCACTGCGTGCACGCGGGCAAGGGCGGCGACTTCTTCAAGGACCTGGTCTTCGTGCCCGCCTACAACAACTCGGGCGCCTCCAGCGGCGGCAAGAAGGCCCCGCTGTCCGAACTGGCCCCGCTGGGCACCTGGTGGGCCGACCTGGTCACCACCTCGCCGCAGTGGATGGTCGAGGGCGGCGGCACCGGTGACGCCGCGAACCAGTACGACTTCGCCGTCATGCGGGTGCACAACCAGAACGACTCCGGCAAGTCGCTGGAGGAGACGGTCGGTTCGGCCGTCCCGGTCTGGTTCGACGCCCCGCGCGACAAGATGTCCGTCGCGGCGGTCGGCTACCCGCTCTACAAGCCGTTCGACGGCCAGGAGCTGTACAAGTGCGACGGCGGCAAGCCGACCCGGCTGTCGTTCGACGCCAAGCGCCCGTCGATGCTCACCATCGGCTGCAACATGACCCAGGGCTCCAGCGGCGGCGGCTGGTTCGCCACCATGCCGGACGGGAAGACCGCCCTGGTCAGCAACACGTCCATCGGCACCGAGGACCACACCTCGCTGAGCGGCCCGTACCTGGAGACGGTCGCCAAGCAGGCGCTGGACTGGATCTCCAAGAAGCCGTAGGCCCTTTCCGGTCGGACCGGACCAAGCCGTACGGGCGGCGGAGGCCGCCCCCGGGGGACGATGCAGCATGCCGAAGCACACCGGCCGCGGACCGCGGCGCCGATCCGGACCGACCGGCGCCGCGGTGCTCGCCGTGCTCGCGCTCGCCGCGACCGCCTGCGGGCCGGACGACTCCGGCGCCACGGCGGCCGCACCGCCGCCCGCCCTCCCCACGTCGGCCCCCACCAGCCTGGGCGACCTGACGGGCTGGAAGGTGGAGGACTGGGCCCGGTTCGTCTCCGGCAGCGGCTTCGCCAACGAGGTGGCCCCGGGCTTCTGGTCGACCACCCGGATGGCCGCCGCCAAGGGGCGGGCCACCCCGGAGTACCCGCTCACCGCCGCACCGGACGACGGCCGGCCGGACGCCCCGCCCGCGGCCGTCGCGGCCACGCCGCAGCCGCACCCGTACGGCCCGGCCACCGCCGTGGTCGGACGGCTCTTCGTCACCACGCCCCAGGGCGACGCGGCCTGCTCCGCGACGGTGGTCTCCGACCCGGCCAACCCGGGCCGCAGCAACCTCGTCTACACCGCCGCGCACTGCCTGCACGACGGCAAGGGCGGCGGCTGGCTGCGGAACATCACCTTCGTGCCCGGTTTCAACCGGGACGGCCAGGCGGCCCGCGGCAAACCGCTCACCGAGCAGCAGGCCGCCCCGTACGGCCGGTGGGCGGCGGTGCGCGCGCTGGTGTCGCCGACCTGGCTCGGGGAGGGCGGCGTCGGCGCCCACCACCAGTACGACTACGGGATCATCCGGGTGCGCGGCGAGGGCGGCTCCGGCGCGTCGCTGGAGGAGGCGGTCGGCGGCTCGGTCCCGGTCTGGTTCAACGCCCCGCGCGAGCAGATCGGCTCGGCGGCCGCCTACGGCTACCCGACCGATCGGCCGTTCGACGGCCTGGAGCTCTCCCGCTGCGAGCCCCCGGTCCCGCCGGCCAGGCTCTCCCCCGACCGGAGCCGCCCGCCGATGTACGTCACCGGCTGCACCGTGACCGGCGGCTCCAGCGGCGGCGGCTGGTTCATCACCAAGGACGGCAAGCCCAACCTGATCAGCGTCACCGCGATCGGCAGCCGCAACCCGCCCGGGTACCTGGCCGGCCCCTCGCTGCAGGACCAGGCGAAGCAGGCCTTCGACTACTTCGCCAAGAACGTGAAGTAGCCCGCACGCCCACACCCACACGCCCACAGGCCCACACGCCCACAGGCCCGCAGGCCCGGACGAGCCCCCGGGCGGACCCCGGAACGGACGCCCCGGTACCCCGGACGGGCACGCGAAGGGCCCCCGGACGCTCGCGCGATGCCCAGCGGCATCACGGTCACGTCCGGGGGCCCTTCGTCGGCCCGACGCCTCAGACCTGCAGCGCCACCGCGTAGCGCTCCAGCTCGGCGGCCAGCTCGGCCGGCACCTTGGCGTGCAGCAGCGTGCCCTCGCCGGTGTGCTCGGTGCCGAGCAGCTCGCCCTCGGCGTGCACCCGGGAGACCAGCCCGCCCTGGGTGTAGGGCACCAGGGCCCGCACCTCGATCGCCGGGCGCGGCAGCTCGTCGTCGATGAGCTTCAGCAGCTCCTCGATGCCCTCGCCGCTGCGGGCCGACACCACGATGGCGTGCGGCTCGCGGCGCAGCAGTCGCTGCAGCACGTGCGGGTCGGCGGCGTCCGCCTTGTTGATCACCACGATCTCCGGCACGTTCTGCGCGTCGACCGAGACGATGACCTCGCGGACGGCGGCCAGCTGCGTCTCCGGCTCGGGGTGCGAGCCGTCGACCACGTGCAGGATGAGGTCCGCGTCGGCGACCTCCTCCATGGTCGAGCGGAAGGCCTCGACCAGGTGGTGCGGCAGGTGCCGGACGAAGCCGACGGTGTCGGCCAGGGTGTAGAGCCGCCCGCTCGGGGTCTGGGCCCGGCGCACGGTCGGGTCCAGGGTGGCGAACAGGGAGTTCTCCACCAGGACGCCCGCCCCGGTGAGCCGGTTGAGCAGGGACGACTTGCCGGCGTTGGTGTACCCGGCGATGGCCACCGACGGCACCTGGTGGCGCTTGCGCTCCTGGCGCTTGGTGTCGCGGCCCTTCTTCATCTCGGCGATCTCGCGGCGCAGCTTCGCCATCTTCTCGCGGATCCGGCGCCGGTCGGTCTCGATCTTGGTCTCACCGGGACCACGGGTGGCCATGCCGCCGCCGGACGAGCCGGCGCCGCCACCACCCATCTGCCGGGACAGCGACTGACCCCAGCCGCGCAGGCGCGGCAGCATGTACTGCATCTGCGCGAGCGAGACCTGCGCCTTGCCCTCCCGGGACTTGGCGTGCTGGGCGAAGATGTCCAGGATCAGGGCCGTCCGGTCGACGACCTTGACCTTGACCACGTCCTCCAGGTGGATCAGCTGGCCGGGGGTGAGCTCACCGTCGCAGACCACGGTGTCGGCGCCGGTGGCCGCGACGATGTCGCGCAGTTCCTTCGCCTTGCCGGAGCCGATGTAGGTGGCCGCGTCGGGCTTGTCGCGGCGCTGGATGACGCCGTCCAGCACCTGGGAGCCGGCCGTCTCGGCGAGGGCGGCGAGCTCGGCCATCGAGTTCTCCGCCTCCTCCAGGGTGCCGTCCGTCCAGACGCCGACGAGCACCACGCGCTCCAGGCGGAGCTGGCGGTACTCGACCTCGGTGACGTCTTCGAGTTCGGTGGAGAGGCCGGCGACACGGCGCAGGGCGGCACGCTCGCTGCGGTCGTACTGGTCGCCGTCGTAGTGGTGGTGGCCGTGGCCGCGGTCCTCGTCGATGGCCGCGAGGTCCTCGTCCATGAGGGCTTCCGCCCGCAGACCGTTCAGGCGGCGCGGGGCGTCGGCGTGGTCGCGGGTGTCGGACGTGGAGGTCATTCTGTCCTTTGGTCGCTGGTGCGGATGGCCTGTGGGGACCGCCTTGTGCGGTCCCACCCGGAGTCTGCCCAGCTGCCGCCCCGGTTACCGCCGGGCGAGGTGAGCTACCCCTCAGGTCCTCGGGTGCCGTCGGGGCTCCTGTGCCCTGAGAACGCCGTGGACCGGCCGTGAATTCCCCATGATGGTCCCACGCCCGGCGCGGACCGGTCATCCCCATTTTCCCCGGGGTGGCGGGCCCCGCCGGTGTCCGGGGCCTGCGGCCGGCTGACGTCGTACACCCCGGAGACCTTGAGCATGGCGCGCATCAGCGCGGGCAGCGCGGCCGGCTCGGGCAGTTCGACGGTGTAGGTGTGCCGGACCCGCAGCTCCTGCGGCGGTTCGACCTCGGCCGAGACGATGCCGACGTCCTCGGCGGAGATGGCCGCGGTGAGGTCGGCGAGCAGCCGGGGCCGGTTGAGCGCCTCGGCCCGCAGGGTGGCCCGGTGGCCGGCCGCCGGGGTGCCCTCCGGCCGCCAGCGGACCTCCAGCTCGGCGCGCCCGGCCGCGCGCATCCGCTCCCCGGCCGGGCAGCCGGTGCGGTGCACGGCGACGGCTCCGCCGCGGATCGGGTAGCCGGCCACCTCGTCCGGCGGCACGGGCGTGCAGCAGCGGGCCAGCCGGACCGGCGCCCCGGGCCGGCCGGCCACCGCGACCGGGGCCGGCCGGCGCTCGGTGGTGCGGTGCGCGGGCGGGGCGGGCTGGCCGCTGGAGGGGCCGGTGCGCACCGGCGGGAGCCGGGCCGGGTGGTCGGCGAGCCAGCGTTCGATGGCCAGCCGGGCGGCCGGCGTCCGGGCGTGCGCGAGCCACTCGGGCGCGGGCCCGGAGGGTTCGGCGGGGCGCGGCCCGTCCTCGGTGAGCACGGTCCCGGTGGGCACGGCCTCGGTGAGCACGGCGAGCAGGTCGCCGTCCTGCAGGACGGTGGAGAGCGCGGTGAGCCGGCCGTTGACCCGGGCCCCGATGCACCGGTGGCCGGTCTCCTCGCCGAGCAGGTAGGCGGCGTCCACGCAGGTGGCGCCGGCCCTCAGCTGAAGCGTTTCGCCGCTCTCCGTCACGACGGTGATCTCGCGGTCGCCGGCCAGGTCGGCGGTGAGCGCGGACCAGAAGGCGTCCGGGTCGGGCGTCTCCTGCTGCCACTCCAGCAGCCGGCTGAGCCAGCCGGGCCGGGCCGGGTCGGTGCGGTCGAGTTCGTCGGCGTCCTGGACGGCGCCGGCCGGCTCCGGGTCGCCGAGCGCGACCACCCCGGTCTCGGCGACCTCGTGCATCCGCCGGGTGCGCACCAGCACCTCGACGACCGTGCCGCCGCTGAGCGCCACCGCGGTGTGCAGCGACTGGTAGAGGTTGAACTTGGGGGCGGCGACGAAGTCCTTGAACTCGCCGGGCAGCGGCGTCCAGCAGGTGTGCAGCTCGCCGAGCACGGCGTAGCAGTCGGCGTTCTCCTCGACCACCACCAGCAGCCGCCCGAAGTCGGCGGGCTGCGGCCGCTGCGGCCGCCCGTCCGGGCCGGGCGCGGCGGCCCGCTTGAGCAGCACCCGGTGCAGCGACACGCAGTGCCGGGGCCGGACGGTGACCTCGGCGGCCACCCCGGTCTCGGACAGCTGGCGGGCCAGCAGCCGGGCGAAGGGGGCCAGCTGGGTGTCCGGCTCGCCCTCGTGACCGGCCATCAGGGCCCGGGTGCGGGCGTGCTCCTCGGGGTGCAGGGTGGCGAAGACGATGTCCTCCAGCTCCGCCTTGAGCACCTGGATGCCGAGCCGTTCGGCCAGTGGGATCAGCACGTCCCGGGTGACCTTGGCGATCCGCACCTGGCTGGCCGGCTTCATGTGCCGGATGGTGCGCATGTTGTGCAGCCGGTCGGCGAGCTTGATCACCATCACCCGGACGTCGTCGCCGGTGGCGACCAGCATCTTGCGGAAGGTCTCGGCCTCGGCGGCGGCGCCGAAGTCGACCTTCTCCAGTTTCGTCACCCCGTCGACCAGGTAGGCGACTTCGGGCCCGAAGCCGGCGCTCACCTGATCGAGCGTCAATTCGGTGTCCTCGACGGTGTCGTGGAGCAGCGAGGCGACCAAGGTGGTCGTCCCGGCGCCGAGTTGGGCCAGGATCATGGTGACGGCGAGCGGGTGGGTGATGTACGGCCCGCCGCTCTTGCGCTTCTGGCCCCGGTGGCTGGCCTCGGCGAGCCGGTAGGCCCGGGCGAGCAGGCCGAGGTCGGCCTGCGGATGGTGCTCGCGGTGGACTCGGACGAGCGGTTCGAGGGCGTCCGGGACGGGCGGCCGGCCGGTGGCCAGCAGGGCGGCCCGCCCGGCCCGGCCGAGCGCGGCCCGGCCGAGCTCCCCCAGGGGCCGCCTGGCCCCGGCTTGCCGTGCGGACGTCGGCTGCCCCGTCAGGGACTGCCCGGCTTCGATGGTCATCGGCGCACCTCCGGCAGCGATCACCGGCCGCCACCCCGCCGAGGGGCGCCTTCCCGGTGGTCCATGCTACCGAGCAGAGCACGTTCCGCGATGCCTTGCTTCCCGTCCGCGACACGCGTCACTCGAACGGGCGGATTCACCGGCACGCGAAATGGGCAAACCGGGCCGTCAGCTGCCCGAGCCGCGCCCCAGACGTGTCAGACACGCCCCAGTTCGGCCCACCAGCGGGCGTCGATCTCACCGGCGGCCACGATGACCGCCGGGCCGGTCTTCTCGATCCGGCCGTCCGGGTGCTCGGTGATGACCAGTCGGCCGCCCGGCACGTCCACGGTGTAGGTGGCCGGCTCGCCGGTGACCGCCGGGTCGACGCCGTCCCGGCGGATGGCGGCCACCGCGACGGCGCAGGTGCCGGTCCCGCAGGAACGGGTCTCGCCGGAGCCGCGCTCGTACACCCGCATGGCGACGTGCCGCGGCCCGCGGTCCACCACGAACTCGACGTTCACGCCCTCCGGGTAGGCCCCTTCGGGGCTGGTCAGCGGCGCGGACAGCAGGTCCCCGGCGTGGTCGAGGCTGTCCACGAAGGCCACCGCGTGCGGGTTGCCCATGTTGACGTTCAGCGCGGGCCAGCGCCGCGCGCCGACCGTGACCTCGACGCCGTCCGGCCCGGGCAGCCGGGCCCGGCCCATGTCGACGGTGACCTCGCCGGGCGTCCCGTCCCCGGCGTCCTCGGCGACCCGCACCGTCCGCACCCCGGCGCGGGTGGCGACCGCGAACTCGCCGGGCTCGGCCAGGCCGGCCTCGACCAGGTACCGGGCGAAGACCCGCACGCCGTTGCCGCACATCTCGGCGATGCTGCCGTCGGAGTTGCGGTAGTCCATGAACCACTCGGCCCGGTCGGCCTGGTCCGCGGCGGCCGGCTCGGCGGCGGAGCGCACCACGCGCAGCAGCCCGTCCCCGCCGATGCCGGCCCGCCGGTCGCACAGCGCGGCGACGGCCGCGGGGCCGATCTCCAGCACGCCGTCCGGGTCCGGGACGATGACGAAGTCGTTCTGGGTACCGTGCCCCTTGAAGAAGGGGACACCGACCGGCTGCGGGGAGGATGCGCTCACCCTCCCGATGGTACTGAACGGGCGCACCGGCCACCCGGGCGGTCCGACCGGTGGATCGGCGCGGGCAGCCGAGGGGCCGGCAGGGGCGGCCGACGGATCAGCGCAGGTAGGCGACCCGCCAGACGGCCAGCGCACAGGCCACCAGCGCGATCAGGGTGTACAGCGCGATCGCCTTCCAGCCGGCCCGCTGCCCGGAGCCGCGGCGCGGCAGGCCCGGCCACTTGTACCCGGCGTGCCGGGCGGCCATCGCCCCCCAGCCGACCGAGGCGGCGGTGAGCAGCAGCCCGAGCATGCCGACCATGGTGGCGCGCGCCCCGGCCGAGCCGAAGGCGAGCGGGAAGGCGAACATCAGCGAGCCGAGGATGCCCAGCAGGGCGATCGGCAGGGTCTGCCACCAGCGGAGCCGGCGCAGCGGTCGGATCTCCCGCTCGTGCACCGCGCCCGCCGGGGTGCGGGTGTCCAGGGCCGGCAGTGCGACCGCGTAGGAGGTGGGTGCCTCCAGGCCGGTCAGCACGGGGAGGTCACCCATCGTCGACTCGTCGGCCGGTGCGGTGACACTCCCGCTCTGGCCGGGTTCGGGGCCGGTACCCGTCGACACGCGGCCTCCCCTGACAGTTCGACACGAGCGGACTCGCGGTCGGGCACGGTCGGCCCGCGCGGCCGACCCCTACGCCTTCGATGATGGCATGTCCAGACGGGCGTTCCGGGCCTGACCGGCGTCGACGGGTGATCCGTGGCCATCACGTGATCGGGCCGTGACCGCCGGTTCGTCCTGCACGGCCACCTGCGCGCGCAGGTGCACCGCCGGATTGGCCGGAACCCGCCTACCCGGCCGGACGCTCCTGACGGTCGATCAGCTCCAGGGAGCGTTCCAGCAGCTCGACGGGGTCGGTGCCGGCCGGCCGGGACAGCCAGTGGATCCGGCCGTCGCGGCGGAACCAGGACTCCTGACGGCGGGCGAAGCGCTTGGTGGCCCGGACGGTCTCGGCCCGCGCCTCGTCCTCGGTGCACTCGCCGGCGAAGTGGTCCAGCACCTGCTGGTAGCCGAGCGCCCGGGAGGCCGTCCGCCCCTCCCGCAGCCCGAGCCGCTCCAGCGCGCGCACCTCGTCCAGCAGTCCGGCCCGCCACATCAGGTCGACCCGCAGCGTGATCCGCTCGTCCAGTTCGGGGCGCGGCAGCGCGACCCCGATCTGCACCGCGTCGTAGACGGCGGTGTTGCCGGGCAGGTTCGCGGTGAACGGCTGCCCGGTGATCTCGATGACCTCCAGCGCGCGGACGATCCGCCGCCCGTTGCCGATCAGGATCGCCTCCGCGGCCGCCGGGTCCAGCTCGGCCAGCCGCCGGTGCAGCGCGTGCGGGCCGGCCTCCTCCAGCTCGGCCTCCAGCCGGGCCCGGACCGCCGGGTCGGTGCCGGGGAACTCCATCTCGTCGATCGCCGCCCGGACGTACAGCCCGGAGCCGCCGACCAGGACGGGCGTGCGCCCGGCCGCGAGCAGCCGGTCGATCTCGGCCCGGGCCAGCCGCTGGTACTCGGCGACGCTGGCGGCCTCGGTGACGTCCCAGACGTCCAGCAGGTGGTGCGGCACGCCGCCGCGCTCGGCGGGGGTGAGCTTGGCGGTGCCGATGTCCATGCCCCGGTACAGCTGCATCGAGTCGGTGTTGATCACCTCGCCGCCGAGGCTGCGGGCGATGGCGACGGCCAGGTCGGACTTGCCGGCGGCGGTCGCGCCGACGATGCAGACCACTCGGGGCTGGGCGGCGCGGGACTGGACGGTACGGGAGCTGCTCACCGCTCCAGTCTCGCAAAACCGCCGCCGCACCGGTGACCGGGCTGCCCGTCGGCCCCGACTGCGCGACGATGTGACTGTGTCCGGCCGTCTCCGGCCATCTCCAGCCGTTTCCGCAGTTGAGCCGGTTTGCGAACGGTTCGGCGGTGACGGACGTTGGGCAGGAGACAGGGACGAAAGGGTGAGATCGCCATGGGTCTGATGGACAACCTCAAGGGCAAGGCCGAAGAGCTCAAGGGCAAGGCCAGTGAGCTCGCCGGCAAGCACAGCGAGCAGATCGAGCACGCGGTGGACAAGGCCGGCGGCGCGATCGACAAGGCGACCAAGGGCAAGTACAGCGAGAAGATCGAGCACGGCGCCAGCAAGGCCAAGGGCGCGGTGGGCGACTTCGCCCACAAGCCGAAGCCGGGCGAGGAGGGGCCGGCCGGCGGCAACGGCCAGGCGCCGCAGGCCTGACGCCCCGCGCTCCGATCAGCTCCAGGACGCCACGACGTAGCCGACCCCGTACGGGGCGTCCTGGTAGCCGAGCCGCGCGGTGAGGCCGGCGCCCTCCGCGGCGCCGGCCAGCACCTGCCAGGGCGCCCGGCCCTCGGCCTTGAGCTCGGCGGCCAGCCCGGCGTCCAGGGCGGCGAGCGCGGGCAGGTCGGCGGAGCCCAGGGCGGCGGCCAGGGCGGCGTCGAAGCCCTCGGCGCGCTCGTCCAGGTAACCGGGCGCCTTCACCGAGCGGCAGGCGCTGCCGTCGCCCACCACCAGCAGGCCGACCCGGTCGGCCAGCTGGGCCAGGCCCTGGCCGAGCCCGAGCATCCGGTCGGCGGGCGCGTCGGCGGGCACCGCGCAGGCGTGCGTCGGCAGCGTCACCCCGGCGCGCTCCAGCAGCCAGGCGCCGACCGTCAGAGACGGTGCCAGCTCCGGCCCCTCGACCCGGCCGCCGGGCAGCTTGGCGACCAGCGGCACCCCGTAGCGGTGGAAGGAGCCGGCCCCGCCCTCGGTCCACACCTCGGCCTCCGGCCCGGCGCCGACCACCACGACCAGTTGCGGCCCGGCCGCGACCAGTGCCGCCAGGGCCTCGTCGCAGGCGGCCCGCAGCGGGTCCAACTCGGCGGCCGCCCCGGCGGCGACCTCCGGGACGAGCAGCGGTGGACAGGGGCACACGGCGGCGGCTACCAGCATGCGGATCACTCTAGCCAAACGGCGACGGCGGCCCGGCCGGACTCGAAGTCCCGCCGGGCCGCCGTTCGAGCAGCGGGCCCCGTTCGAGGAGCGGGCCCCGTTCGAGAAGCAGGCCGTCAGTCGCCGCAGCAGGCCCCGCCCGCCGGAGCGGCCAGGGGCAGCGCGGCCGGGGCACCGATGCCCGGCAGGCCGAGCATCACCCCGGCCGGCTTGGCCGCGGGCTTGGCCTGGCGCTTCTCCCAGGCGTCGCCGGCCCGGGTGCGGCGCACCGCGAGCGACGGGCCCTCGGCGAGCAGGTGGTGCGGGGCGGCGTAGGTGATCTCGACGGTCACCACGTCGCCCGGGCGCACCGGCTCCGTCGGCCTGCTGAAGTGCACCAGCCGGTTGTCGGGGGCGCGGCCGGAGAGCCGGTCGGTCTTGTCGTCCTTCTTGCCCTCGCCCTCGGCGACCAGGATCTCCAGGACGCGGCCGACCTGCTTCTTGTTCTCCTCCCAGGAGATCTCCTCCTGGAGGGCGATCAGCCGGTCGTAGCGGGCCTGCACGACGGCCTTCGGCACCTGGTCCGCCATCTCGGCGGCCGGGGTGCCGGGGCGCTTGGAGTACTGGAAGGTGAAGGCGTTGGTGAAGCGGGCCTCGCGGACGGCGTGCATCGTCTGCTCGAAGTCCTCCTCGGTCTCGCCGGGGAAGCCCACGATGATGTCGGTGGAGATCGCCGCGTCCGGCATGGCCTCGCGGACCTTCCGGATGATCCCGAGGAAGCGCTCCTGGCGGTAGGAGCGGCGCATCGCCTTGAGGACGGTGTCGGAGCCGGACTGCAGCGGCATGTGCAGCTGGTGCATCACGTTCGGCGTCTCGGCCATCGCGGCGATCACGTCGTCGGTGAAGTCGCGCGGGTGCGGCGAGGTGAAGCGGATCCGCTCCAGGCCCTCGATCTGGCCGGCGGCGCGCAGCAGCTTGGAGAAGGCCTCGCGGTCGCCCAGGTCGGAGCCGTAGGCGTTGACGTTCTGGCCGAGCAGGGTCACCTCGATGACGCCCTCGTCCACCAGCGCCTCGATCTCGGCGAGGACGTCGCCGGGGCGGCGGTCCTCCTCCTTGCCGCGCAGCGCGGGGACGATGCAGAAGGTGCAGGTGTTGTTGCAGCCGACGGAGATGGCGACCCACGCGGCGTACGCGGACTCGCGGCGGGTCGGCAGGGTGGAGGGGAAGGTCTCCAGCGACTCCAGGATCTCGACCTGGGCCTTGCGCTCGACCGCGGCCCGCTCCAACAGCGCCGGCAGGTGGCCGATGTTGTGGGTGCCGAACACCACGTCGACCCAGGGGGCCTTGCGGACGATGGTGTCGCGGTCCTTCTGGGCGAGGCAGCCGCCGACGGCGATCTGCATGCCCTTGTGGCGGGTCTTGACCGGCGCCAGCTGCCCGAGGTTGCCGTACAGCTTGTTGTCGGCGTTCTCCCGCACCGCGCAGGTGTTGAACACGACCAGGTCCGGGTCGCCGTCCTGCCCGGCCTTGACGTAACCCGCGTCCTCCAGCAGGCCGGACAGCCGCTCGGAGTCGTGGACGTTCATCTGGCAGCCGTACGTGACGACCTTGTAGCTCTTCAATCCGCTCTCACCGCTCACCAGACCAGGGTACGGGCAGCCGCGAAGCGCTTTTCCCCCACCGTTTCCCCTCCCGTTCCGGCGGAGCGCCTGGCAGTATCCCTGCATGACCCCCACCACCCCGTCCCGTCTCGGCGCCGCCGTCCGCACCGCGGCCCGCAGCCCGCTGTGGCGGACGGTGCTGGTGCTGGTGCTGCTGGTCGCGGGGCTGGGCGGCTGGTGGCTGTCGGCGGGCCGCTCGCCCGGCTACCCGCGCGGCGAGACGCGTTTCGCGACCGGCGTGCAGCGCGGCGTCTACGACCGGTACGGGCAGTTGCTGGAGGCCCACGTCGCCAAGGCCATGCCGGGGGTGCGGCTGGCCCTGGACAACACCGAGGGCTCGATCGACAACCTGGCCCGGGTGACCAGCGGCCAGGACGACTTCGCGATCGCCACCGCCGACGCCGTCGCCGACTACCAGGGCCCGGGCAAGGACCGGCTGCGGGCGATCGCACGGCTGTACGACGACTACCTCCAGCTGATCGTCCCGTCCTCCTCGACGGTGCACCGCACGGCCGACCTCAAGGGGCTGCGGGTCGGCGTGGGCCTGCCGCAGTCCGGGGTGAACCTGGTGACCAGGCGGCTGCTGGCCGCGGCCGGCCTGGACCCGGACCACGACATCGTCCCGGTGTCGGCGGGCGTCGGCGACGCCGCCGACCAGCTGCGCGAGAACAAGCTCGACGCCTTCTTCTGGTCCGGCGGCCTGCCGACCAGCGCCCTCACCGACCTGTCCGACCACATGCGGATGCGGGTCGTGCCGCTGGGGGACCTCGCCGGGGCCATCCACAAGATGGAGGGCGGCGGCACCGACGCCTACCGGGCGGCCACCATGCCCAAGGGCACCTACCCGAACGCCGACCCCAAGGACGCCGTCGCCACCGTGGCCGTGCCCAACCTGCTGATCACCCGGGACGACGTGGACCCGGGCCTGGTCGAGGGCATGACCCGGGCGGTGATCGACAGCCGCGACCAGATCGGCTCCCAGGTGCACGCCGCCCAGTTGGTCGACCTGCGCACCGCCGTCTACACCGACCCGCTCCCGCTGCACGAGGGCGCGGCCCGCTACTACCGCTCGGTGAAGCCCTGAAGGTGGAGCCCTGAGATCCACCGCTCGGTGAAGCCCGGAAGCCCGGAAACCGTACGGGCGCTGCGGGCCCGTACGGGCTACCGCTTCTCCGGCCGCGGCACCGTCAGCGTCACCGCGAGCCCGGTCGGCTCGACCGGGGCGAAGGCGAGCGAACCGCCGCCCGCCGCCAGCAGGGTGCGGGCGATCGACAGGCCGAGCCCGGAGCCGTCCACGTTCTGGTGCCGCGGGCTGCGCCAGAAGCGGTCCCCGGCGCGGGGCAGCTCGTCCTCGGCGAGGCCGGGCCCGGCGTCCGTGACGGTCACCGCGACCTCGTCCCGGCGCACCGAGACCTTCAGCCGCACCCCGCTGCCGGCCGGGCCGAACTTGAGCGCGTTGTCCAGCACGGCGTCCAGGGCGGAGCCGAAGCCGATCGGGTCCGCCATGCCGACGGCGAGCGCCGGGCCCTCCCAGCGCAGCTCGATCCCGCGCTGCTCGGCGACCGGCCGCCAGGCGTCGACCCGGGCCAGGGTGAGCGCGGCGAGGTCGGTCTGCTCGGGTTCGGGGCGGGCGTGCTCGGCGGTGGCCAGGCCGAGCAGGTCGTCCAGCACCCGGGCCAGCCGGACGCCCTCCTCCCGGACGCCGCCGAGCTCCTCCTCGTGCCCCTCGGGCAGTTCCAGGCCGAGCACCTCGACCCGCAGCAGCAGGGCCGCCAGCGGGTTGCGCAGCTGGTGCGAGGCGTCCGCGACGAAGGCCTTCTGCTGGTCCATGGCGAGCACCACGTGGTCGGCCATCTCGTTGAACGAGCGGGCCAGCCGTTGCAGCTCGGGCGGGCCGCCGCCGGGCGCGACCCGGGCGGCCATCCGGCCGGTGGCGATGTCGTGGGTGGCCCGGTCGAGGGTGCGGACCGGGCGCAGCACCCACTCGGTGAGCCGGCCGGCCAGCAGCACCGCGACGATCATCGCGGCGGCCTCGCCGGCGCCGATCACCAGCCAGCTGTGCAGGATCCGGGTGCGCAGCGCCCCGGTGGGGGACTCGCTGAGCACCACCGCGACCACGTCGCCGTCGCGCACCACCGGGGTGGCGACGGTCAGGGTGCGGTCGTCGGTCCACGGCCAGACCTGGGGCGGGTTGTGGCTGCGCCGCCCGTCCAGCGCCTCCTGGAAGGCCTGCGCGCCCCAGCCGCGGGGCACCCGCCAGTCGGCGGGGGCGGCGGCGATCGGCACGCCGTCGCGCTGGAAGATGCCCAGTCGCACGCCGTACAGGTCGTGGTAGCGGCGGACCTCGGCGTCGATCGCGCGCCGGCGGCTGACGTCGCCGGGGGCGGGCTCCGGGTCGCCCTTGAGCGCGGACTCCACCGCCGAGGGGCCGGAGGTGGGCAGGTCCTGGGCGAAGCGGGCGGCGTCGTCGAGCCGGTCGACGACCACCTTGCTCTGCTCGGCCGCCGCGACCGCCGCCGCGAGCGGCAGCCCCAGGGCGGCCAGGACGCAGAGCATGAGGGCGATCAGGATGCCGAGCAGGCGGGTGCGCACGTGCGGTCAGCGCTCCGCGGGGGCGGGCGGGGCCGGGTCCGCGGCGGGCGCCGGGGACTCCGGGATCAGGCGGTAGCCGACGCCGCGGACGGCCTCGACCAGGCCGGGCAGCGCGAGCTTGTTGCGCAGCGAGCCGATGTGCACCTCCAGGGTGCGCCCGTTGCCCTCCCAGCCGCTGCGCCAGACCTCGCTGAAGATCTGCTCGCGCCGGTAGACCACGCCGGGGCTCTGGGCGAGCAGGGCGAGCAGGTCGAACTCCTTGCGGGTGAGCGGCACGTCCCGGCCGTCCACGCTGACCCGGCGGCGCTCCCGGTCGATCCGGATGCCGCGGGACTCCAGCGGGCCGCGCTGCTGCGGGACGGCGTCGGGCGCGGGCACCGCCACCGAGGCGGGGGCGGCGCCGCGGCGGGCCACCGCGTGGATGCGGGCGAGCAGCTCGCCCATGTCGTAGGGCTTGGTGACGTAGTCGTCGGCGCCCAGGTTGAGGCCGTGGATCCGGGAGCGGATGTCGGCGCGGGCGGTGACCATGATCACCGGGACGCCGCTGCCGGCCCTGATCCGGCTGCACACCTCGAAGCCGTCGCGGTCGGGCAGCCCGAGGTCGAGCAGCACCACCCGGTACGGGTCGTTTCCGTCCGGCACCAGGGCGTCCAGCGCCTCGTGCCCGCTGCGGGCGTGCCGGACCTGGAAGCCGTGCCGGCCCAGTACCGCGACCAGCGCGGCGGCCACGCGTTCGTCGTCCTCGACGAGCAGCAATCGCATCCTGTTCTCCTCCTTCCCCCACCTGATCGCCGGGACCGCCTGGTCGGGCCCCGGTCCTGCGCAGTATGAGCCAGTGGGCGGCCCGGCGCCAGGCTCGGTCGCCCGACGGCTGCCACGGGGCGGGGCTCGCCGGCTGCCACGGGACGGGGCGCGCCGGCGCGGACGCCCGCTGTCACATGCCCCGTTGGCGCCCCGGCGAACAGCCCGCGAGCAGCGTGTGGCCGTTTCGTGATCCTCAAGTTCCGCTCAGATCGGCTGACGGCACGTCGTCATCACTCCTATGGTCGGCCCACCGGGGGCTGCGGCTCCGCCGGTCGCGGCTCCCGGATTTCGTACCACCATTGCCGCCCAAGGGAGTTCAGACTTTCACGGGCCGACACGAGGGAGCAGGCGCGATGGCCGAGAATCCGGTCGAGGACTCCACCCCTGCAGCCGCCCCCCTGGTCGTGCTGAGCAGCGTGAACAAGCACTACGGAGCGCTGCACGTCCTGCAGGACATCGACCTGAAGATCGTCCAGGGCGAGGTCGTGGTCCTGATCGGGCCGTCCGGCTCCGGCAAGTCGACGCTCTGCCGGACGATCAACCGGCTGGAGACCATCGACTCCGGCACGATCACCATCGACGGCCGCCCGCTGCCCGACGAGGGCAAGGAGCTGGCCCGGCTGCGCGCCGAGGTCGGCATGGTGTTCCAGAGCTTCAACCTGTTCGCGCACAAGACGGTGCTGGAGAACGTCGTCATCGGCCAGGTCAAGGTGCGCGGGATCGCCCGGGCGCAGGCCGAGAAGACCGCCCGCGGGCTGCTGGAGCGGGTCGGCGTCGGCGCGCAGGCGGACAAAGTCCCCGCCCAGCTCTCCGGCGGCCAGCAGCAGCGCGTGGCGATCGCCCGGGCGCTGGCGATGAAGCCCAAGGTGATGCTCTTCGACGAGCCCACCTCGGCCCTCGACCCGGAGATGGTCAACGAGGTGCTGGAGGTCATGCGCCAGCTGGCCGCCGACGGCATGACGATGGTCGTGGTCACCCACGAGATGGGTTTCGCCCGCTCCGCCGCCAACCGCGTGCTGTTCATGGCCGACGGCCGGATCGTCGAGCAGAACACCCCGGACGCCTTCTTCACCGCGCCGCGTTCCGACCGTGCCAAGGACTTCCTCTCGAAGATCCTCCACCACTGACGCTTCGAGACGACGCGGGGCCGCCGCCGGCAAGGACGCCGGGCGGCCCTGCCCGTGCACGCACCTTCCAGACGCCAGAGCCCGGTTAGCCGTGGCCCAGCTCCCAGGAGAACAACCCTCATGAGGACTCGTCGCACCCTCGCCGTCGCGCTCTGTGCCGTCGCGCTCACCGCCACCGCCGCCTGCGGCAAGGACGGCTCCCCCGGCGCCACCGCCGCGAGCAGCGGCAACGCCCCGGCGCTGCCCGCCTACACGGTCAAGACCGACGTCAAGATCGACTCGGCGATCCTCGCCGAGGCGAAGAAGCGCGGCCAGCTGATCATCGGCGCCAAGGCCGACCAGCCGGGACTGGGCTTCGAGGACGTCGCCAGCGGCGACCGCAGCGGCTTCGACATCGAGATCGCCAAGATGGTCGCCGCCGACCTCGGCTTCAGCCCGCAGCAGATCAAGTGGCAGACGCTGGTCTCCTCGCAGCGCGAGCCGGCCATCGCCAAGGGCCAGATCGACTTCTACGTCGGCACCTACAGCATCAACGACGAGCGCAAGAAGACGGTCTCCTTCGCCGGCCCGTACTACATCGCCGGTCAGGACTTCCTGGTGAAGGCCGACAACACCTCGATCACCGGCCCGGAGAGCGTCGGCGGCAAGAACGTCTGCACCGCCACCGGCTCCACCTCGATCAAGAACATCCAGCAGTACAACCCGAAGATCACGCAGTTCGACACCTACTCGGCCTGCGTCGAGAAGCTGCTGTCCGGCGAGGTCGACGCGGTCACCACCGACGACGCGATCCTCAAGGGCTACGCCTCCAAGTACGCCCCCAAGCTCAAGGTGGTCGGCAAGCCGTTCACCAAGGAGAACTACGGCGTCGGTCTCAACAAGGACGACGCGGTCCTGCGCAACGCCATCGGCGACGCGCTCAAGGCCCACGAGGACAACGGCGACTGGAAGAAGGCCTACGACGCGACCCTGGGCGCGTCCGGCTCCGCCGCGCCGGCCGTGCCGGCCCTCGAACGCTACTGATCCGGTCCACGCCCGACCATCCGTCCTGACCATCTGATGAGAGGAGGGCCGCCGGATGGGGTTCCTGTTCGAGCAGGACAACTTCACGTTGTTCCGCGACGGCTTCCTGCAGACGATCGAGCTGAGCGCGCTCAGCGCCCTGCTCGCCCTGCTGCTGGGCACCCTGCTGGCGGCCTTCCGGGTCTCCCCGGTGCCGGTCCTGCGTGCCTTCGGCACCACCTGGGTCACGCTGTTCCGCAACACGCCGCTGACCCTGCTGTTCTTCGCCGTCACCTTCGGCCTGCCGCCGCTCGGGGTGCACTTCAGCCACCTCACCTTCGCGGTGCTGGCGCTCGGCGGCTACACCGCCTCGTTCGTCTGCGAGGTGATCCGCTCGGGCATCAACACCGTGCCGCTCGGCCAGGCCGAGGCGGCCCGCAGCCTCGGCATGAGCTTCGGCCAGACCCTCACCCTGATCATCCTGCCGCAGGCCACCCGGACCGTCCTGGCCCCGCTGAGCAGTGTGTTCATCGCGCTGCCGAGGAACTCGGCGATCGCCGGCGCCTTCAGCGTCAGCGAGCTGTACAGCGTCCAGCAGACCCTCTCCGAGCGCGGCTACGCGATCTTCGGGATCTTCTTCTGGGTGGCCTGCGCCTACCTGGTGATCAGTGCCACGGTCGCCACGCTGTTCCGCGTCCTGGAATCCCGACTGGCGGTGGCCCGATGAGCAACCTCTTCACCCGCACCCCCACGGCCAGCGTCCTCTACGACGCCCCCGGCCCGCGGGCCCGCTTCCGGTACCAGCTGTTCGGGGCGCTGGCGCTGATCGGCGTCGCCGCCCTGCTCTGGTACGTCTTCACCGCGCTCTCCGACAACGGCCAGTTCGACCCGCAGATGTGGGACGCGTTCCAGTACAACACCGTCCAGCAGCGCATCGTGGACGGCCTGCTCTCCACCCTGAAGGCCTTCGGCCTGGCCGCGCTGTTCTCGCTCACCCTGGGCGGCCTGCTCGCC
Organism: Kitasatospora sp. NPDC058243; assembly: GCF_042882025.1. NCBI lineage: Bacteria > Bacillati > Actinomycetota > Actinomycetes > Kitasatosporales > Streptomycetaceae > Kitasatospora > Kitasatospora sp. NPDC058243. Next base: position 33,557 of record NZ_JBHVWW010000042.1, on the reverse strand, counting down.
GCCGGGCAGCTCTCCGACCACAAGCCGGTCCGCTGGGCGGCCGTCGGCTTCGTCCAGTTCTTCCGGGCGATGCCGCTGCTGATCCTGATCGTCGCGCTGTACTACGCGTTCTTCGCGAAGGAGCCGATGTGGGCGCTGGTGCTCGGCCTCACCCTCTACAACGGCTCGGTGCAGGCCGAGATCATCCGCAGCGGCGTCAACGCCGTCCCGCGCGGCCAGGGCGAGGCGGCCTACGCGCTCGGCATGCGCAAGACCCAGGTGATGGCCTCCATCCTGGTGCCGCAGGCCGTCCGTTCGATGCTGCCCACGATGATCGGCCAGCTGGTCGTCACCCTGAAGGACACCTCGCTCGGCTTGATCATCACGTACCAGGAACTGCTGTTCGTCGGCAAGGCGATCGCCAGCCAGCCGATCAACGCCGCGGGCTTCCCCTACATCCCCGTGGTGCTGGTGATCGGTCCGATCTACATCGCCATGTGCCTGCTGCTGACCGCCCTCGCCCGGTGGATCGAAGCGCGCGGCCGTCGCGGCGCGAACCGGCGCACTTCAGCTGCTGCTTGACGCACACGCAGGTGAACTGTTGCATTGCTCTTCGTGACACCTCCCGGGAGCATCCACGCGGCATATGCGGCAGCGGTAACTGACGCCGGCCCATCGGCCGGTTCGTGCCCGGAGGTCACCGCATGGACCCGGTGATCGTGGTCGGGGCCGGACCGGTCGGTCTGGCCCTGGCCCTCGCCCTCGCCCGGCACGAAGTGCCGACCATCGTCCTGGACGAGGGCTCCGGGCTCTGCCCCGAGGGCCCGCGCAGCGTCGTCCTCGGGGCCGACACCGCCGCCTTCCTCACCCGGATCGGCTACCCGCGGGCCGTCTCGGACTCCGCCCTCTGGGACTCCTTCACCGTCTGGCGCCGCCGCCAGGAAGTGCTGCGGATCGACCTCACCGACTCCCCCGCCTTCCACCTGCCCCAGCACCGCCTCCAGCGCGGCCTGCGCGACGCCCTCACCGGCACCCCGCTGGTCCGGCTGGTCCCGCTGAGCCGGGTCGTCGAACTCGAACAGGACCGCGACGGCGTCAGCGTCCGCACCCACGGCACCCAGGACGGCTCCAGCACCTGGTGGCGCGGCAGCCACCTGGTCGGCTGCGACGGCGCCAGATCCGCCGTCCGCAAGCTCCTGAAGATCCGCTTCCCCGGCCGCCCCGCCGTCGACCGCAACGCCATCGCCACCGTCCGGGTCGACCTGCCCTTCCACGAGGCCCGGCTGCACCGCGAGCCCCCGTGGCGCGGCGACCGCGAGGCCTCCGCCCGCCCGCTGCCGGACGGCGTCTGGCGGCTCGACTGGCGGCTGCCCCCCGGACGGCCCGCCCCCACCGAAACCGTCGACCCGCACGCCACCTGGCCCGGCGTCGTCACCGGCGACACCCTGCTCACCCGGGTCACCGCCACCCTCACCGGCTGGTGCGGCGAACTCCCCCGCTTCGACCTGCTCGCCGCCGCCGACCACACCGCCCAGCAGCGCCTCGCCGCCCGGTTCCGCAGCGGCCGCTGCTTCCTCGCCGGCGACGCCGCCCACCTGCACGGCGCGCTCGGCATGCAGAACCTGGCCGACGGGCTGCGCGACGCCGACAACCTCGCCTGGCGGCTCTCCCTCGCCTGGCACCTCCACTCCGGCGGCCCGCAACCCGGCGGCTCCCTGCTGGACGGCTACGAGGCCGAACGGCGCGGCGCGGTCGGCGCCCGGCTGCGCGCCGTCGACCAGTCCATGCCGCTGCTGCGCCCGCTGCGCGGCTGGCAGCAGACCCGGCGCTCGCTGCTGGTCGGCGGCTTCCGCAAGCACGCACCGCTGCTCGCCGACGGACAGCTCGGCACCGGCCGCTTCGGCGGCGCGCCCGCCTACCCGGCCGCGCCCTCGGGCGTCCCCGGCCGGGTACCGGTCCAGCGCGGCGCCCGCGGCACCACCTCGCTCAGCGAACTGCTGCCGGCCACCGCCCCCGGCGTGCTCGTCCCGGACCTGCCGGTGCTCGCCGCCGACGGCACCCCGGACCACCTGCACGCCCGGCTCGGCGTCACCTTCCTGCTGCTGCTGGTCGCCCCCGGCACCGCCGTGTGGTCCGCCGAGCACTGGCTGGGCGCCGGCCTGATGCCCCGGCTCGCCGAGGTCGCCGCCGCGCTGCCGGTGCCCGCCGAAGTGCTGGTCACCGAGGAGTACCCGGAAGCCGGACCGCACACCGTGCTGCTGATCCGGCCGGACGGGCACCTGGTCGGCGCCACCCAGGGCGCCGCCGCCGAGGACCTGCTGGCGCTCGCCGACCGCGCCCGGGGCGGGCCGGCCCCGCTCGCCGGCGCACCCGAACCCGAACCCGACCAGAGCCCAGCGCCGGAGCCCGCCGCCCGCCAGGCGCCCCAGCAGGTGGACTCCCCCAGCGCGTAGGTCCCTGGCGCGAGCCCCAGGCGTGCACCCCGGACGTGCGCCGGACAGGGCTGGGCTGGGCAGGGCAGGGCAGGGCCTAACTCGCCACCGCGATGGCCCGGCTCTCCCGGACCACCGTCACCCGGATCTGGCCCGGATAGGTCAGCTCCTCGGAGACCTGCCGGGCGACCTCCCGGGCGATCAGCTGCGCCCCGAGGTCGTCCACCTCCTCCGGCCGCACCATCACCCGCACCTCGCGCCCCGCCTGCATCGCGTACACCTCGGCCACGCCCTCGTGCGCGCGGGCGATCTCCTCCAGGCGCGCCAGCCGCCGCACGTACACCTCCAGCGACTCCTTGCGCGCCCCGGGCCGCCCGCCCGAACAGGCGTCCGCGGCCTGCGTGAGCACGGCCTCCACGGTGCGCGGCTCCACCTCGCCGTGGTGCGCGGCGATCGCGTGCACCACCTCCGGGGACTCCCCGTGCCGGCGGGCGAAGTCCGCGCCGACCGCCGCGTGGCTGCCCTCGACCTCGTGGGTGAGCGCCTTGCCGATGTCGTGCAGCAGCGCCGACCGCCGCACCGGCTCCGGGGCCACCCCGAGCTCGGCGGCCATCATCCCGGCCAGGTGCGCGGACTCCAGCAGGTGCCCGAGCACGTTCTGCCCGTACGAGACCCGGTAGCGCAGACTGCCCAGGGTGCGGACGAGTTCGGGGTGCATCCCGCCGACCCGGGCGTCCAGCAGGGCGTCCTCACCGGCCCGGACGCAGCACTGCTCGACCTCCTCGCGGCTGCGCTCGTGGACGTGTTCGATCCGGGTCGGGTGGATCCGGCCGTCCTCGACCAGTTGTTCCAGGGTGAGCCGGGCGGTCTCCCGGCGGACCGGGTCGAAGCAGGAGAGCTGCACCGTCGCGGGGGTGTCGTCGATGATCAGGTTGACGCCGGTGACCGCCTCGAAGGCACGGATGTTGCGGCCTTCGCGGCCGATGATCCGGCCCTTCATGTCCTCGCTCGGCAGCCGGAAGACGGTGACCGCCGTCTCGGCGGTCTGCACCGTCGCCAACCGCTGGATCGCCCCGGCGAGGATGCCCCGGGCCCGGCGCTCGCCCTCCTCCCTGGCCTCGCGCTCGATCTCCCGGACCGTGACCGCGGCCTCCCGCCGGGCCGTGGTCGCGGCCTCGCGCAGGAGTTCGGCGCGGGCCTGCTCGGCGGACAGTCCGCCGGCCCGTTCCAGCACCGCCACCCGGCGGGTCACCAGCGCCTCGGCCTCGCCCCGGGCGCGCTCCAGCTCGGCGGAGCGCGCGGCGAGTTCGTCCTCCCTGGCCCGGACCCGGCGCAGCTCCTCGGCCAACTGCTCCTCGCGCCTGGCGAGTTCGGCCCGCTGCCGGGAGGTCTGCTGCTCGGCCCAGCCGCGGACGCGCTCGGCCTCGACGCCGGCGCGCCGCTGGGCGGCCCGGAGCCGCTTGGCCAGCAGCCCGACCAGGACGGCGAGGAGCAGCAGGACGGCGCCGGCCGACCCGGCGAGTGGCAGCAGGGAGGCGTCCGGTCCGGTGCCCGCAGAGATCCTCATGCCGCCCACTCCCCGTCACCACTGTCCGGCGCCCGGCGTGGACCGCCGTCCGGAAGCGCCCCCGCACTGAGTGCGAGGCTAGGTGCGGGTCACGAAACGGTCAAGACTCGGCCTGGACTGGACCAAGAACCGTACGCAATGGCTACCTGCCGGCCACTGCTCCCTCCCGGTTCCCGACGGTCAGCCCGGCCCCTCCTCGTCCAGCGCGCTCCGCACCACCCGGAACGCCAGCCCCTCGGAGTAGCCGCGCCGGGCCAGCACGCCGACCAGCCGCCGCATCCGGACCTGCGGGTCCAGCCCCCGGGTGGACCGCAGCTTGCGGTCGACCAGCGCCCGGGCGGCCTCGGTCTCGTCGTCGTGGTCGAGCTGGGCGACGGCCTGTTCGACCAGGTCCGCGGCCACGCCCTTGGTGCGCAGTTCCTGGGCCAGCGCCCGCCGGGACAGGCCCCGGACGGCGTGCCGGGACTCCACCCAGGCCGCGGCGAAGGCCGCGTCGTCGATCAGCCCGACCTCTTCGAGCCGGGTGAGCACCTCGTCGGCGACGTCGTCCGGGATCTCCCGCTTGCGCAGGGCGTCGGCGAGCTGTTTGCGGCTCTTGGCGGCGCCGGTGAGCAGCCGCAGGCAGATGTCGCGGGCGCGGGTCTCGGGATCGGCCGTCTCCTCGGCCCCGGCCCGCTTCCGCCCGGTTCGGCCGGTACGGGCGGAGGGGTCGTGCTCGTCGCCCGGAGCGCCCTCCTCGTCCGAGGCGTGCCCGGCGGAACGCCCGGCCGCAGCGCGCCGCCCACGACGCGCGCCGGGACCGGTGTGCGGGGCCGGGGCGGTCACACCCCCATGACCGACCGCCCCGGCCTCGCCCCGGCCCTCGCCGGCCGCCGGGAAGCCGGCCTCGTCGAACTCCTCGGCCGCCAGTGCCGAGCGCCGCCTGCGGCGGCCGGTGGGCAGTTCTGAGGCGGAGACCAGCCCGAGCTCGCCGACCGACGGCTCCGCCGGTGCCGGCCCGGGCGCCGCGCCGCGCACCGCCCGGACCGGCTCCCGGTCGAACTCCGGCTCCGGGCCGGATGCCCACTGTGCGGCGGAGGACCGCTCCCGCCGCCGCCCCTTCCGGGACTGCGACCGCGCCCGGGGCGTCGCCTCGAACGGCGGCTCCGGCTCCCCCGCCACGGCGGCGAACCAGTCCGGCGGCCCGTAGTCGTCGCCGTCCGGACCCGCCGGGCCGCCCTCACCCACTGCGTCGTGCTGCGTCAACGGTTCAGGCCTTGGCGGCCGCCGCCGTCTTCTTCGCCGCGGCCGTCTTGGCGGCGGTCGCGGTGATCGGCTTCGCGGCGCCGTCGGCGGCAGCAGCCGCCTCGCCCTCGGCCGGCTCCTCGGTCTTCGGGCCGATGCCGAGCTTGCCCTTGATCTTCCGCTCGATCTCGTCGGCGAGCTGCGGGTTGTCCCGCAGGAAGTTGCGGGCGTTCTCCTTGCCCTGGCCGAGCTGGTCGCCCTCGTAGGTGTACCAGGCGCCGGACTTGCGGATGAAGCCGTGCTCGACGCCCATGTCGATCAGGCCGCCCTCGCGGCTGATGCCGATGCCGTAGAGGATGTCGAACTCGGCCTGCTTGAACGGCGCGGCGACCTTGTTCTTGACCACCTTGACGCGGGTGCGGTTGCCGACCGCCTCGGTGCCGTCCTTCAGGGTCTCGATCCGGCGGATGTCCAGCCGGACCGAGGCGTAGAACTTCAGCGCCCGGCCACCGGTCGTGGTCTCCGGCGAGCCGAACATGACGCCGATCTTCTCGCGCAGCTGGTTGATGAACACCGCCGTGGTGCCCGACTGGTTCAGCGCACCGGCGATCTTGCGCAGCGCCTGGCTCATCAGCCGGGCCTGCAGACCGACGTGCGAGTCACCCATCTCGCCCTCGATCTCCGCACGCGGGACGAGCGCCGCGACCGAGTCGATGATGATCAGGTCGACAGCGCCGGAGCGGATCAGCATGTCCGTGATCTCCAGCGCCTGCTCACCGGTGTCCGGCTGGCTGACCAGCAGGGCGTCGGTGTCCACGCCGAGCTTCTTGGCGTACTCGGGATCGAGCGCGTGCTCCGCGTCGACGAAGGCGACCGTGCCGCCGGCCCGCTGGGCGTTGGCCGCCAGGTGCAGGGTCAGGGTGGTCTTGCCGGAGGACTCGGGGCCGTAGATCTCGACCACCCGGCCGCGCGGGATACCGCCGACACCGAGGGCGACGTCCAGGGCGGTGGACCCGGTGGGGATCACGTCGATCGGCTCGTTGGCCTTCTCGCCCAGGCGCATCACCGAGCCCTTGCCGAACTGCCGCTCGATCTGAGCGAGTGCGTTCTCAAGGGCCTTCTCGCGGTCCGTACCTGCCATGGCTTCCACCCTCGGGTTCTGTGCTGTGCGCTTCATCGTCCTCGACGCTAGCGCGTCCCACTGACAAACGAGCCCGACCCGGCTCCGCCTGTGGAAAACTCCTCGCCGGAGAGTACAGAGAACAAATGTTCGATTCAAGCTTCGCACGTCCGAACGGTGCCACCACCACCGGCCGGGTCACCTCCCGTCGCCGCCGACCATCCGCCGCAGCCGCCGCGCCGCCTCCCGGCGCAGCTCCCGCCGGGCCCGCCGCTGCTCGCCCCGGTCGATCCGCGGGTCGGTGGCCACCTCGTACCGCCGCACGTACGTCCCGACGAAGCCCTGCAGGGTGGCCGCCGCCGGGATGGCGATCAGCGCGCCCACCGCGCCGAGCAGCGCCGCGCCCGCGATCACCGCGCCGAACGCGACCGCCGGGTGCACGTCCACCGTCCGCGCGGTGATCCTCGGGTGCAGCAGGTAGTTCTCGACCTGCTGGTAGACCACCACGAAGATCAGCACCCAGAGCGCGTCCACCGGCTGCACGGTGAGCGCCACCAGCACCGGCAGCGCGCCGGCCAGGTACGTCCCGATGGTCGGCACGAACTGCGACATGACGCCGACCCAGACCGCCAGCGCGGCCGCGTACGGCAGGTCGAGCAGCGCGAACATCACCCAGTGCCCGGCCGCGGAGACCACCGCGAGCAGCGCCCGGGAGTACAGGTAGCCGCCGGTCTTGGCGAGGGCGATCTCCCAGGCCCGCAGCACCTCGCCCTGCTTGGCGGGCGGCAGCATCGAGCAGACCGTCCGGCGGACCCGCGGGCCCTCGGCGGTGAAGTAGAAGGTGAACAGCCCGACCGTGAAGGCCTGGAAGAGCCCGCCGATCACGGTGGAGGAGAGGCCCCAGACGTTGTCGGCGGCCTGCTGGGCGTAGCTCTCGATCGCGCCGGAGTCCTTGAGCAGCTTCTTCTGCAGCTCGCCCAGCGACAGGTCCTGATGGAACGTCCGGTTCACCCAGTTGATCAGGTTGTCGACCAGGTGCGGCAGGTCCCCGGCGATCTTCGCGACCTGATCGACCAGCAGCGTGCCGAGCGCCGCGAGGAACCCGATCACCGCGATCCCCACCGCGACGAACACCAGGAAGGTGCCGATCCCGCGACGCACCCCGCGTGCCGCCATCCGGTCGACGGCCGGCTCCAGCGCCAGCGAGAGGAAGAAGGCCACCAGCAGCATCACGAAGAGGTCGATCAGCTGGTGGAAGGCCCAGTCGGCGAGCTGGAACAGCCCGACCAGCACCAGGGCCAGCACCATCGCCCGGGGCAGCCAGCGCGGCATCCCGCCACCCCAGAAGCCGCCGGCCTCGCCCTCCGGCAGCCGCGGTTCGGGCGGCGGGCCCGGAGCCTCGTCGGCGACCCGCGCCGCCCTGTCCGAATTCCGTGCTTCTGCGCTGCTTGTCACTCCGACAGTCTCACCCATCCCCCGGAGCCGCCCGAGCACCGGGCACCCCGCCGGGGCGGGGTCGGTCCCACGGGCGGGCGGTGGTCAGCGCAGCACGCCGGAGACGCCCTGGGTCTCGCAGACCACCCGCCAGACGTCCTTGGCCTCCCAGCCCGACTCCAGTGCCTGCCGCACCGTCCGCCCGCCGAGTTCGCTCATCACATGGTCGGAGGCGAAGGACTCCGCGTACGTCTCCCCGAAGTGCGCGTGCATCCGTCGCCAGAACTCCGTCAGCCTCATGGCTCCAGTATCCCGGACCGCGCGGCGCCGTCCCGGGCCCGCCACTGCCCGGCCGTCAGCGCGTACTCGACCTCGCCGTGCTCGCTGCCGGGGATCGCCTCCGGGTAGTCCTCGTGGAAGGTGCGGACGAACGACAGCCCGGTCTTCTCCATGACCCGCCGCGAGCCCGCGTTGACCGTCATCGTGTACGCCACCACCCGCCGCACGCCCAGTGCGGTGAAGCCGCGGCGGACCAGCGCCCGCACCCCCTCGGTCGCGTACCCCAGCCCCCAGGCGGCCCGGCGCAGCCGGTACCCCAGCTCGACCTCGGAGCGGTCGCCCTCCCGCGTCGGCCGGAACTCGAACCAGCCCAGGAAGGCCCCGCCGGCCCGCTCCTCGGCCGCCCACCAGCCGAGGTCGCCGTACCGCCGGTAGTGCGCGAGGTACAGCGGCAGCAGTTCGCCCTCGACCTGCTCCCGCGCGGTCGGCCGCCCGCCGGTGAGGTGGCGCATCACCTCCGGGTCGCCGTCCAGTTCGACCAGGTGGTCGACGTCCGCTGCGGTGAAGCGGCGCAGCACCAGCCGCTCGGTGGTGAGGAAGACGGTCACGCCCCGATCCTCACCCACCGGCTCGGGCGGCGTCACCCGGTTTTCCGCCCGCCTCAGCGCGGCAGCGCGAGCAGCCCGGCACCGAAGTACTGCCGGGCCCCGCAGGCGTACGGCCCGGGCGGGCAGGCGGCCGCCGCGGTGCCGGCGAGCAGGGCGGCGAGCGGGCCGGAGCCGTAGTCCGGGTGCAGGGCGGCGGCCACCGCGACCGCGCCGGTGACGTGCGCCGCCGCCATCGAGGTGCCGGCCAGTGCCGCGTACTGCCCGCCCGGCCAGTCGGAGACGATCGCGCCCTGCGGCCCGCTGTCCGGGTCGCCGCCGGGGGCGGCCAGCGAGACCCGGCCGCGGCCGTAGTTCGAATAGCCGGACGGGCGGCCGTCCCGGTTGACGGCGGTGACGGTGACGACGCCGGGCAGTTCGCCGGGCAGCCGGATGCACTCGGTGCCCAGGTAGCGGGAGCGGGCCGGGCCGGAGACCCGGTCGTTGGGGCTGCGCTCGTCCGTCCGGGCGGCGCCGAGGTCCTGCCCGTCGTTGCCCGCCGAGGCGACCACCACGGCGCCCTTGCGCTGGGCGTAGCCGGAGGCCCGGCCGACGGCGGCGATCAGCGCGGCCTGGTCCTGGTCCTCCGGGCAGTTGTACTTCCACGGGTCGGCGAAGTAGCTGTTGTTGATCGCCTTGGCGCCGTGGTCGGCGGCCCAGAGCATGCCGCAGACGATGTTCTCGGCGTAGTACTGGCCGAGCGGTCCGAGCAGCCGGACGGCGGCGATCCGCACGCCCGGCGCGACCCCGGTGATGCCGTGGCCGTCCCGGGTGGCGCCGACGATCCCGGCGACGTGGGTGCCGTGGCCGCTCTCGCTGACCCCGGGGTCGGGCCGCCAGGAGCCGGAGCGGGCGTCGGGCCGGCCGTCGGCGCAGGAGACGGAGGCCTTCGGGTCGACGGCGGCGCGCAGGTCGGGGTGGGTGTCGTCGACGCCGGAGTCGAGCACCGCGACCAGCACCTTGTGCAGTGCGTCGGCGGTCGGCGCGCCGGCGGGACCGCGGATCCCGGTGGAGGTGTCGCCGGCCCGGGCGCCGGCGCCGCCGAGCATGGCGAGGTTCCACGGGTCGCCCTCGCTCGGGTCGGGCACCGTGACGGTGCCGCCGTCCTGCCGGTCGGTGCTGTCGCGCCGGGCGCTGTCGGTGCTGCTGCGACGGGCGTGACCGCTGTCGCGCCGGGCGTGATCGGTGCTGCTGCGGCCGGCGCGGTCGGCGCGGTCGGTACCGGCGGCGAAGTCCCCGGCGCCGTCCAGCAGGCGGGGCGGGGCGACCACCGGTTCGGTCCGGGTGGTGCCGACGGCGGCGATCCCGGGCCGGGCCCGCAGCGTGCCCGCGAAGCCGCCGGTGGCGTACGCCAGGACGGCCCCGATCTGCGGGTACTCCTGGACCACCTGCCCGCCCGCCGCCCGACTCTCGGCCCCGGCCAGGGCGGCCCCGGCGGCGTCCTCCTGCTCGGCGAGCACCAGGTAGCTGAGGTAGGGCCGGCCGGATCCGGAGACGTACGGGACGGCGCCGCCGACCACGAGTGCGGTGAGCAGCATCGCGAGCAGCGCCCGGGCGGGCCCGCGGACGCGGCGGCGGGCGGCACGGGCGGGACCGCCGGACGGGTTCACCTGCGCCATCGCACGGTCTCCGCTCGTCGGTCCGGTGGGTCGGGGGTGGGTCACTGGCCTGATTCATCACCATATGAGCGGATTTGCCTTTTTGCTCCTTTAACTACACCCATGCTCACCACACCCGTGCGACCTCCGCTCCCCCACCCCGGTTGTCGGTGCCACCCGGCACCATGGGGGCATGGCGCCCCCGCACCCGACCCCGCCGAACGACGACCCCCTGGCCGGATTCGCCCCGACCACCCGGGCCTGGTTCACCGGCGCCTTCTCCGCCCCCACCACCGCCCAGGCCGAGGCCTGGCGCGCCATCCGGCAGGACACCGACGTCCTGGTGGTCGCCCCCACCGGCTCCGGCAAGACGCTCGCCGCCTTCCTCTCCGCCCTGGACCGGCTGAGCAGCACCCCGCCCCCGGCGGACCCCAAGCGCCGCTGCCGGGTCCTGTACGTGTCACCGCTCAAGGCCCTCGCGGTGGACGTCGAGCGCAACCTGCGCGCCCCGCTGACCGGCCTGCGCCAGGCCGCCGTCCGGCTCGGCCTGCCCGAGCCCGAGGTCCAGGTCGCCACCCGCTCCGGCGACACCCCCGCCGCCGACCGCCGCCGCTTCGCCACCCACCCGCCGGACATCCTGATCACCACCCCCGAGTCGCTGTTCCTGCTGCTCACCTCCGCCTCCCGGGAGGCGCTGCGCGGCGTCGACACGGTGATCCTCGACGAGGTGCACGCCGTCGCCGGCACCAAGCGCGGCGCCCACCTCGCGCTCAGCCTGGAGCGGCTGGACGAACTCCTGGAGCGCCCGGCCCGCCGGATCGGCCTGTCCGCGACCGTCCGCCCGGTCGAGGAGGTGGCCCGCTACCTCAGCCCGCAACGCGGCGCCGTCGTCGTCCAGCCCGCCGCCGCCAAGGAGTTCGACCTGTCGGTGGTCGTCCCCGTCCCCGACCTGGACGACCTGCCCGCGGCCCCGGCCACCGGCGCCTCCTCCGACGCCGACCCGCAGCGGCAGGCGTCGATCTGGCCGCACGTCGAGGAGCGGATCGTCGACCTGGTCCAGGCGCACCGCTCGACCATCGTCTTCGCCAACTCCCGCCGCCTCGCCGAGCGCCTGTGCAACCGGCTGAACGAGATCGCCCTCGAACGGGCCACCGGTGAGCCGCTGCCCGAGGCGCACTCCCCCGCCCAGCTGATGGCCGAGTCCGGCGTCGCCAAGGGCGCCCCGCCGGTCATCGCGCGCGCCCACCACGGCTCGGTCTCCAAGGAGCAGCGGGCGCTGGTCGAGGAGGAGTTGAAGGCCGGCCGGCTGCCCGCCGTGGTCGCCACCTCCAGCCTGGAACTGGGCATCGACATGGGCGCCGTCGAGCTGGTCGTCCAGGTCGAGTCCCCGCCCTCGGTCGCCTCCGGCCTGCAACGGGTCGGCCGGGCCGGCCACCAGGTCGGCGCCGTCTCCACCGGCGTCTTCTTCCCCAAGTACCGCGGGGACCTGGTGCAGTCCGCCGTGGTCACCGAGCGGATGCGGGCCGGCCGGATCGAAGCGCTGCGCGTCCCGCGCAACCCGCTGGACGTGCTCGCCCAGCAACTGGTCGCGATGACGGCGCTGGACGCCTGGCCGGTGGACGACCTGCTCACCGTGGTCCGCCGCGCCGCGCCCTTCGCCACCCTCCCGCAGTCCGCCTTCGAGGCCGTGCTCGACATGCTGGCCGGCCGCTACCCCTCGGACGCCTTCGCCGAGTTGCGCCCCCGGGTGGTCTGGGACCGGGTGGCCGGCACCGTGACCGGCCGCCCCGGCGCCCAGCGGCTCGCCGTCACCTCCGGCGGCACCATCCCCGACCGCGGCCTGTTCGGCGTCTTCATCGCCGGCGCCGACCCTAAAAAAGGCGGCGGCCGGGTCGGAGAGCTCGACGAGGAGATGGTCTACGAGTCCCGCGTCGGCGACGTGTTCACCCTCGGCACCACCTCCTGGCGGATCCAGGAGATCACCCACGACAAGGTGCTGGTCACCCCCGCCCCCGGCGTGCCCGGCCGGCTCCCGTTCTGGAAGGGCGACACCCTCGGCCGCCCGCTCGAACTCGGCCGCGCCCTCGGCGCGTTCACCCGCGAGCTGGGCGCCCTGGAGCCCGAGGCCGCCACCGCCCGGCTGCACCGGGCCGGCCTGGACGACTGGGCCGCCGCCAACCTGCTCGACTACCTCGCCCAGCAGCGCGCGGCCACCGGCCACCTCCCGGACGACCGCACCATCGTCGTCGAGCGCTTCCGGGACGAGCTCGGCGACTGGCGGATCGTCATCCACTCCCCCTTCGGCGCCCAGGTGCACGCCCCCTGGGCGCTCGCGCTCGGCGCCCGGCTGCGCGAGAAGCACGGCCTCGACCCCCAGGTCATGCACGCCGACGACGGCATCGTGCTGCGCCTGCCGGACGCCGACCTCCTCGCCACCGACTTCGACTTCAACAGCCCCTCGGAGCAGTCCGGTTCGGACGAGGCCCCGGTCGGCGCCGACGCCGCCCTGTTCGACGCCGCCGAGATCGAGCAGCTGGTCACCGACCAGGTCGGCGGCTCCGCCCTGTTCGCCTCCCGCTTCCGCGAGTGCGCCGGCCGTGCCCTGCTGCTCCCGCGCCGCAGCCCCGGCCGCCGCACCCCGCTCTGGCAGCAGCGCCAACGCGCCGCCCAACTGCTCGAAGTCGCCTCCGAGTACGGCTCGTTCCCGATCGTCCTGGAGGCCGTCCGCGAGTGCCTCCAGGACGTCTTCGACGTGCCGGGCCTGGTCGAGCTGATGGGCGACCTCGAATCCCGCGCCGTCCGCCTGGTCGAGGTCACCACCCCCGAGCCCTCGCCCTTCGCCCGCTCCCTCCTGTTCGGCTACGTCGCCCAGTTCCTCTACGAGGGGGACTCCCCGCTCGCCGAGCGCCGCGCCGCCGCCCTCTCGCTCGACTCCCGGCTGCTGTCCGAGCTCCTCGGCCAGGCCGAGCTGAGCGAACTGCTCGACCCGCAGGTGCTCGCCGAGTTGGAGGCCGAGCTCCAGCGCCTCACGCCCGAGCGCCGGATCAAGGACGCCGAGGGCGTCGCCGACGCGCTGCGCCTGCTCGGCCCGCTCACCGAGGCCGAGCTGGCGGCCCGCGGCGCCGAACCGCTCTGGGCCCTGGAGTTGGAGGCCGCCCGCCGGGTGATCCAGGTCCGGATCGCCGGCGAGCGGCGCTGGTCCGCCGTCGAGGACGCCGGGCGGCTGCGCGACGCGCTCGGCACCCCGCTGCCGGTCGGCGTCCCCGAGGCCTTCACCGAGCCGGTCAAGGATCCGCTGGGCGACCTGCTCGCCCGCTACGCCCGCACCCACGGCCCGTTCGCCGCCGCCGAGGCGGCCGCCCGCTTCGGCCTCGGCACCGCCGTCGTCACCGGCACCCTGCACCGGCTCACCGCCGCCGGCCGCCTGGTCCAGGGCCAGTTCCGCCCACCCGTCGCCCGCCGGTCCCCTTCGCCGGAGGCGCTCCACACCACCCCTCCCGACCACACCACCACCGAGTGGTGCGACGCCGAGGTCCTGCGCCGGCTGCGCCGCCGCTCGCTGGCCGCCCTGCGCCAGGAGGTCGAACCCGTCCCGCCGCGCGCCCTGGCCGCGTTCCTCCCGCAGTGGCAGCACCTGGCCGGCCACCGGCTGAGCGGCCCGGACGGCCTGCTCCGGGTGGTCGAACAGCTCCAGGGCACCGCCCTGCCCGCCTCCGCCCTGGAGAAGCTGATCCTCCCGGCCCGGCTCACCGGCTACTCCCCCGGCCTGCTGGACGAGTTGACGGCGGCCGGCGAGATCGGCTGGTGCGGGGCCGGCGCGCTGCCCGGCAAGGACGGCTGGCTCAGCCTGCACCTGGCCGAGCACGCCCACCTGCTGCGCCCCGAGCCCGTCCCGCCCGCGCTCACCCCCGTGCACAGCGCGCTGCTGGCGGCGCTGGCCGGCGGCTACGGCCTGTTCTTCCGCCAGTTGGTCCAGCAGCTGCCGGAGGAGACCCCGGAGCCGGAGGTCGTCGAGGCGCTCTGGGACCTCGTCTGGGCCGGGTACGTCACCAACGACACCCTCGCCCCGCTGCGCGCCCTGCTCGGTTCCGGCCGGACGGCCGGTGCCACCGCCCACCGCGCGCCCCGGGCGACCCCGCGCGGCCGCTACGGCGGCGCCGGCCGCGCCTTCGGCCGGGTCGGCGGCGCGCTGCGCGGCGGCCCGCCGACGGTGGCCGGGCGCTGGTCGCTGCTGCCCGCCTTCACCACCGACCCGACGGTCCGGGCCACCACCCAGGCGCAGAGCCTGCTGGACCGGCACGGCCTGGTCACCCGGGGCGCGGTGGCGGCCGAGCGGGTCCCGGGCGGCTTCGCCGGGGTGTACCGGGTGCTCGCCGCGATGGAGGAGCGCGGCCGGGCCCGCCGGGGCTACTTCGTCGAGGGGCTGGGCGGCGCCCAGTTCGCCATGGAGGGCGCGGCCGACCGGCTGCGCTCGGTCAACGGCCGGCTGGAGCGGGCCCGGGCCGCCGAGTGGCCGGCCGCCCCGGCCACCGAGCCGCCGCAGGTGCTGGTGCTGGCCGCCGCCGATCCGGCGAACGCCTACGGCTCCGCACTGCCCTGGCCGGAGCCGCCGACGGCCCCCGGAGCCAAGGAGGCCCGGGCGCACCGCCCGGGCCGCAAGGCGGGCGCCCTGGTGGTGCTGGTGGACGGCGAGTTGGCGCTGTACGTCGAGCGGGGCGGCAAGTCGCTGCTGGCCTGGCCGGAGGACGGCGCCATCCGGGCGCTGGCGGTGGGCGCGCTGGCGGCCGCGGTCCGCGAGGGTGCGCTCGGCAGCGTCACGGTCGAGCGGGCGAACGGCGAGCCGGCCCTCGGCTCGGCGCTGGGCGCCGCGTTGGAGGAGGCCGGCTTCCACGCCACCCCGCGCGGCCTGCGCCTGCGGTCCTCCTGAGGTCCGCCGACGCCGAAGGCCGCGGGGCATCCGGTGCCCCGCGGCCTTCGTTCGCTCGTATCACCCGTTCGAGTGGTTCAGCCGACCGTCGGCGGTTGCGCCGCCACCCGGGCCACGGCCTCCTTTGACGGGCGCCGCTGCGGCCCGGTGGCGTTCCGGTCGGCGTGGACCGGGATCAGGCCGAGTCCCCAGCCGCCGGCCGCGAGCAGTCCCAGCACGGCGCCGTCGGCCAACTGTCCCCGGACCGCCGGCAGCCACCAGACCAGCCCTGCCGTCAGGATCACCAGGACCCGGCGGGCCGGCCACGGTATCAGTAGCCGCAGCCGTATTCGAGCCTCCGTGCACGCCGTCGCGGATCTCCGCACGACCGCCCTCCTTCGCTCGCCCCGGGCACCAGGAGCCCGGGAGTCGAGGCCGGGTTCAGGCGGCGACCACGTCCATCGCGGCGGCCTTGGGCGACATGTTCGCCCGGTCGGTGCCGGGGGCGGGCAGCGGAACCGGTTCGAGTACCGGCCTCAGCAGATCACCTTCGGAGAGGGTGGCCATCGCCGCAAGTTCAGCGAGCGACAGTTCGTCGCTGACCTCGCGCATGACCTCGGACATCCGGACGTCGAGCGCGTCGCAGATGGCGGAGAGCAGCTCCGAGGAGGCCTCCTTCTGTCCCCGCTCGACCTCGGAGAGGTAACCGAGCGAAACCCTGGCTGCCGCCGACACCTCGCGGAGTGTGCGGCCCTGGCGCTGGCGCTGCCGACGCAGTACATCGCCCAGTAGGCGACGAAGCAGGATCATCGGTGCCTCCCTCCTCGGACTGCGGATCGAGATGTCACGACCCCACCGTACCGCCTTGCCCGCTTCGCGTGCGGGGACCCTGGTCGTGTTCACTCTGGGCTGCAAGGCTGTCCCCCTCCTCGTTCCGGTGTCGTTTCCGGGTCCGCGGGCCCCTCGTGGTACCCCTCGCGGACCGCCCGGCCACCGTCACGCAACTCGTTCGCCACCTGGTTTCTGCCCAACCAGGCCCTTGGATGTAACACGATCCTCCAGCTGTGCCGTGCCCGCGGACCGGATCGGCGGATCTCGGTTCGGTGGAGATCGCCGCGATCGGGGGGCTCCACCACGCCTCCGCGGCGCCTCCAACGGGCTGCGGGACGCCCGGGTGCGGGCCCCGCGGGGTTCAGGTCGTGGGCGTACCGGCCCGGAGCCGCCCGACGAACAGCTCCAGAGCGGCGGTCACCGCCCCGTGACGGATTCTGGCACGCCCGCCCGACAGCCGGGGCGAACTGACCAGAGTTCCCTCCGGACCGGCGACCGCCAGGTGTACGGTGCCCACCGGCTGCCCGTCCTGCGGGTCCGGCCCGGCCACCCCGGTCGTCGCGATCCCGTACGTGGCCCCCAGCAGCCGGCGCACGCCCTCGGCCATCTGCCCCGCCACCACCGGGTGGACCGGCCCGTACACCGCCAGGAGCCCCTCGTCCACGCCGAGCACCGAGGACTTCAGCTCGGTGGCGTACGCGGTGACCGAGCCCCGGAAGGTCGCGGACGCCCCGGGGACGTCGACCAGGGCGGCCGCGAGCAGCCCTCCGGTCAGCGACTCGGCGACGGCCAGCGTGCCGCCCCTGGCGCGCAGCGCCTCGTGCGCCCGTACCGCCAGCTCGTGCTCCGTCACCCGGTCTCCCCCGTCGCTCACCGGCCCGCGCGCTCCGCGGCCAGTCCCTCGCGGCGCATGCGCAGCGCCTGTCCGACGTAGTCCAGCGCGGTGCCGATGGTCAGCAGTACCGCCAGGGCCATCAGCACGGCCCGGGCGGTGGCCAGCCAGCCGGTCAGCTCCAGGACGTACATGCCGACCGCGATGCCCTGGGTCAGCGTCTTGATCTTGCCGCCGCGGCTGGCCGGGATGACGCCGTAGCGGATCACCCAGAAGCGCATCAGGGTGATGCCGAGTTCGCGGGCCAGGATCACCGCGGTGACCCACCAGGGCAGGTCTCCGAGCAGCGAGAGGCCGATCAGCGCCGAGCCCATGATCGCCTTGTCGGCGATCGGGTCGGCGATCTTCCCGAAGTCGGTGACCAGGCCCTTGCGCCGGGCCAGCTCGCCGTCGAACAGGTCGGTGATCATCGCGATGGCGAACGACGCCCAGGCGACCGAGCGCCACTTGGGGTCGTGCCCGCCGTCGGCGAACAGCAGCGACACGAAGACCGGCACCAGCAGCAGCCGGAGCATCGTGAGCATGTTGGCGATGTTCCAGACAGCCGGCACCGGCGGCACCGCGGCCGGCGGTCTGCCCGGATGGGCCGCGGCCGGGGCGCCGGGCCCCTTGGTCATTCCCCGGCTCCCGGGGCCTGACGGACCCGGACCGGCTCCAGCGCCTCGGCGATCAGGTCGACGCCCTCGCTGGCGACCACCTTGGCCCGGTGGAACTGGCCGATCTGCGGGTCCTCGACGCCGGTGAGGGTGGTCAGGCCGTCGGTCTCGGGGGCCTGGTGGGCGGCCCGGCCCTCGACCACGCCGTCCTCGATGGACTCGATCAGGACCTCGACCTCGGTGCCGACGCGCTGCTCGGCCCGCTGGGCGGTCATCTCCTCGGCCAGCCGGCTGAGCCGGTTCAGCCGGTCGGCGATCACGTCCTCGGACAGCTTGCCGTCGTAGGTCGCGGCCTCGGTGCCGTCCTCGTCGGAGTAGCCGAAGACGCCGATCGCGTCCAGCCCGGCGTGCGTGACGAAGCGCTCCAGCTCGGCGAAGTCCGCCTCGGTCTCGCCGGGGAAGCCGACGATGAAGTTGGACCGGGCGCCGGCCTGCGGGGCTCGGTCGCGGATGGTCTTCAGCAGGTCCAGGAACTGGTCGGTGGAGCCGAAGCGGCGCATCCGGCGCAGCACGGCGGGCGCCGAGTGCTGGAAGGACAGGTCGAAGTAGGGCACCACGTCCGTGGTCCCGGTCATCGCGTCGATCAGCCCGGGGCGCATCTCGGCGGGCTGCAGGTAGGAGACCCGGACCCGCTCGACGCCCTCGATCGCGGAGATCTCGCCGAGCAGCGTCTCCAGCAGCCGGATGTCGCCGAGGTCCTTGCCGTACGAGGTGTTGTTCTCGCTCACCAGGACGACCTCGCGCACGCCCTGCTCGGCCAGCCACTGGGCCTCGTGCAGCACGTCGGAGGGGCGGCGGGAGATGAAGGAGCCGCGGAACGCCGGGATGGCGCAGAAGGAGCACCGCCGGTCGCAGCCGGAGGCGAGCTTGACCGAGGCGACCGGGTTGTCGTCGAGCCGCTTGCGCAGGGTGCGCGGGCCGGAGGCCGGGGCGAGGCCCTCGGGCAGGTCGGTGATCGGCTCGGCCGGGGTCTCGGCGGCGCCGTGGCCGGGCAGCGCGACGGCCTCGGCGGCGGACTGCCGCTCGGCCGGGCTGATCGGCAGAAGCTTGCGGCGGTCGCGCGGGAGGTGCGGGGCGTGGTGGCCGCCGGAGAGGATGGTCTGGAGGCGGTCGGAGATGTCGGAGTAGTCGTCGAAGCCGAGCACGCCGTCGGCCTCGGGCAGGGCGTCGGCGAGCTCCTTGCCGTAGCGCTCGGCCATGCAGCCGACCGCGACGACGGCCTGGGTGCGGCCGTGCCCCTTGAGGTCGTTGGCCTCCAGCAGGGCGTCCACGGAGTCCTTCTTGGCGGCCTCGACGAAGCCGCAGGTGTTGACGACGGCGACGTCCGCTTCGGCGGCGTCGTCGACGAGCAACCAGCCGTCGGCTTCCAGTCGCCCGGCGAGTTCCTCGGAGTCCACCTCGTTGCGGGCGCATCCGAGCGTGACAAGGGCGACAGTACGGCGTTCAGGCATAGGGCCAAGATTAACGCGCGGCCTCCGGTGCCGTTCGCCCCGGAGGCCGCGCGCCTCGGATTACCAGATCTTCGCCAGGCCGCAGGGCCGCTCTCCAGGGCCTCCGCAGGCCTGTGGTCAGCCCGCCTGCGGATCGCCGGGGGTGTACGTGACGTGCACCACCTGGCCGTCCTTGCCGAGGAGGCCGAGATCCTTGCCGTTGACGTACGCGTGCACGGCCCCGCCGTTTCCGAGCACCAGCTTGATCTGCTTGGGGTCGGTGAAGGTCTGGTCCTGGCCGTCGCTGATGTTGTTCTGGAACAGCGACTTCCCGCTGCCGTCCACCGCGGACACCCAGCTGGTGCTGCCCTCGGCGACCAGTTTCACGGTGACCTTGTCGGCCGGGACGGCGGCGATCGCGGCCGCACTCGGCACGGGCGCCGGCGGCTGCACGGTGGGCGAGGGCACGGAGGCGACCGAGCCGGTGCCGGAGCCGCTGGGCAGCGGCGCGCTGGCGGAGCCGGTGCCGGTGTGGCCGTCCTTGCCGCTGACCAGGTTGAAGCCGATCAGGACGACCACCACGACGATCGCGGAGACCATGGCCGCCGCCCAGTTCGGCCGGCCGCGGCCGGGCACCTTGATCGGGCCGCTGTCGATCAGCTGGGTCGGCCGCTTGGAGGCGGGCGAGCCGCCGTGCGCGGCGTCGTACCGGGCGATCAGGGCCTCGCCGTCGACGCCGACCTCGCGGGCGATCGCGCGGATGTGCCCGCGGGCGTAGAAGTCGCCGCCGCAGCGGCCGAAGTCGTCCTCCTCGATGGCGTGGACGATCGGCACCCGGACCCGGGTCGCCGTACTCACCTGGTCCACCGTGAGCCCGGCCTCGATCCGGGCGGTGGACAGCACCCGGCCGATGCTCGGGGCATCGGCCGCCTGCACCGCGTCGTCGGTCGGCTCGACGGACGACGGGGCGTTCTCGCGGTCGGGGGACTTGCCGATGGTCACGGGGCACGCCTTTCGAGCGGATGGCCACCTGCTGGGGAACAGTCTAGGGGCGCGGGCGGATCGTTTCTCAAGCGGAACAGGCCCGAATGCGCGCGCCCGCCCCGACGGGTGCCCGGCACCCCGCTGAACGGCCGTCAGCGGGCCCGCGCGGGGAACCCGGGGGGTTCGCTTTCCGGCCTGTGACGCGGCGTACGGGCGTTCGGTTCCCCTTCACGCGCCTACCCTCCTCCGAACGGGTGAACACTCGTCGCAGGCGCGGGTCGTCAGCCGCGCAGACCGACCAGCACCCCGTCCAGCTCGTCCGGCTTCACCAGGACGTCGCGGGCCTTGGAACCCTCGCTCGGCCCGACGATCCCGCGCGACTCCATCAGGTCCATCAGCCGCCCCGCCTTGGCGAAGCCGACCCGGAGCTTGCGCTGGAGCATCGAGGTCGAGCCGAACTGGGTGGAGACCACCAGCTCGGCCGCCTGGATCAGCAGGTCCAGGTCGTCGCCGATCTCCTCGTCGATCTCCTTCTTGGCCCCGCCGCCGACCGTCACGTCGTCCCGGTAGACGGCGGTCAGCTGGTCCTTGCAGTGCTGCACCACCGCGGCGATCTCCGCCTCGGTGACGAACGCGCCCTGGAGGCGGATCGGCTTGCCGGCGCCCATCGGCAGGAACAGCGCGTCGCCCTTGCCGATCAGCTTCTCCGCGCCGGGCTGGTCCAGGATGACCCGGGAGTCGGCCATCGCGGAGGTCGCGAAGGCCAGCCGGGACGGCACGTTGGCCTTGATCAGACCGGTGACCACGTCCACCGAGGGCCGCTGGGTGGCCAGCACCAGGTGGATGCCGGCCGCGCGGGCCAGCTGGGTGATCCGGACCACCGAGTCCTCGACGTCGCGCGGCGCCACCATCATCAGGTCGGCCAGCTCGTCGACGATCACCAGCAGGTACGGGTACGGGGTCAGCTCGCGCTCGCTGCCGAGCGGCGGGGTGACCGTGCCGGCCTTCACCGCCGCGTTGAAGTCGTCCACGTGCCGGAAGCCGAACGCCGCGAGGTCGTCGTAGCGCAGGTCCATCTCGCGGACCACCCACTGGAGGGCCTCGGCGGCCTTCTTCGGGTTGGTGATGATCGGCGTGATCAGGTGCGGGATGCCCTCGTACGCGGTCAGTTCGACCCGCTTGGGGTCGACCAGCACCATCCGCACCTCGTCCGGGGTGGCCCGGGCCAGGATCGAGGTGATCAGGCAGTTGATGCAGGACGACTTGCCCGCGCCGGTCGCGCCGGCCACCAGGATGTGCGGCATCTTGGCGAGGTTGGCCATCACGGTCTGGCCCTCGACGTCCTTGCCCATGCCGACGACCATCGGGTGGGTGTCCTCGGCGGCCGTGCGCGAGCGCAGCAGGTCGCCGAGGTTGACCATCTCGCGGTCCCGGTTGGGGATCTCGATGCCGACCGCGGACTTGCCCGGGATCGGGCTGATGATCCGCACGTCGGCGCTGGCCACCGCGTACGCGATGTTCTTGGCGAGCGCGGTGATCCGCTCCACCTTGACGGCCGGGCCGAGCTCGACCTCGTAGCGGGTCACCGTCGGGCCCCGGGTGAAGCCGGTGACCCTGGCGTCCACCTTGAACTCGGCGAAGGTGCTGCTGAGCTGGGCCACCACCTCGTCGTTGAGGGCGCTGCGGGCCTTGGCCGGGCCACCGCGCTCCAGCAGGTCGAGCGGGGGCAGCGCGTAGGTGACGTCGCCGGCCAGCTGGAGCTGCTCCATCCGCACCGGGGCCGGGCCGTGCTCCTCGGGCGCGCCCGGGCCCGCGCTGCGGGCGGCCGGGACGGCGGCCTCCTCCGGCGGGGCGGTGCGGTCCTGCACCTGGTGCATCATGTTCGCCACCGCCGAGGAGGCGGGCACGCCGTAGACGAGTGCCCCGTCCAGGTCGGCGGCGGCGCCGGCGGCGAGGTCGCGGGTGGCGTACGGGTCCAGCGGCTCCTTGTCCAGGGACACCCGGACGGCGTCGGGCTGGTCCTCGTCGTCCGTCGGCTTGCGGCGGCGGCGCCGACGGCGGGCGGCCACCTCGTCGCCCGGGTCCTCGCTGCCCACGGTGAACGGCAGCGCGGCGGGGTCCGCGTCCTCGGGCGGCTCGGTGGACAGGTCGCGCTCCGGCGTACGCCCCTCGCGCAGCTCGTCCTCCGGCCCGGGCTCCACCACGCCGAGGCGCACGCCGGCCGACCGCAGCCGCTCGGGAATGCGGTTGACCGGGGTGGCGGTGACCACCAGCAGGCCGAAGAAGGACAGCAGCAGGAGCAGCGGCACGGCCAGCGCCGGCCCGGCGGCGGCCATCATCGGGGTGGACACGGCCCAGCCGATGATCCCGCCGGCCGCCCTTATCCGCGAGGCGCCGCTGCCCATCATGGGCGCGCCGCAGCCGATGTGCACCAGGCCGAGGACGCCGACCAGCAGCGCGCTCAGGCCGATCATGATCCGGCCGTTGGCCTCCGGCAGCTCCGGGTGGCGCCAGAGCCGGACCGCGATCCCGGCCAGCAGGAACGGCACCAGCACGTCGAGCCGCCCGAACAGCCCGGACACCACGGCGGTGGCCGCCTCGCCCAGCCAGCCCTGCGGGCTGAACCAGGTGCCGGCGGCGGTCACCAGCGCGAGTGCGAACAGCAGCAGGCCCAGCCCGTCCTTGCGGTGGGCCGGGTGGAGGTTCTTGGCCCCGTCGCCGAAGCCCCGGAAGATCGCGGCGATGCTGTTCGCCACGCCGAGCCAGACGGCCCGGACGGCCCGGAAGAGTATCGGTTTGGGCGGCGGCGGGGACGGCGGGGCCGGTTTGGCCGCCGCCTTCTTCGCCGGGGCCGCCTTCTTGGCCGCCGCCTTCTTCGCGGGCGGCTTGCCCGGGGCCTTCGCCGCGGCCTTCTTGGACGGTCCCGGACTCGGGTTGCGTGCCGCGCTTCCGGGCGTACGAGTGGCCATGGGTCAGCAGCCTACCGGGGTGGGCCACCAGTGCACATGTGCCCGAGCCGGGACTCAGGGACGTGTCGCAGACACACCGTCACGCTGACCCGGTTTCACCCGGCCGCGCCAGAAATTCACCCGCAGGAGTGAACCCCGCCGACCGGTTACGCGGTTCCCGGCCGGAGCGCGTCCAGGGCCCGGCGCAGCCCTGCCAGCTTGCGCTCCAGGTGCGCCGCGGTGGCCGCCACCCCGGCGTCCTCGACGCCGTCCAGCTGCTTGCCCAGCGCCTCCGCCTGCTCCTCGACCGCCGCCAGCCGCGCGGACAGCTCGCCCAGCAGCGCCCCTCCCAGGGGCGGCTCGCCGCCGCCCGCCTCCAGTTGCAGCCGCAGCAGCGCGGCCTGCTCCTTCAGCTGGCAGTTCTTCACGTACAGGTCGACGAAGACCGAGACCTTGGCGCGCAGCACCCACGGGTCGAAGGGCTTGGAGATGTAGTCCACGGCCCCGGCCGCGTAGCCGCGGAAGGTGTGGTGCGGTCCGTGGTTGATCGCGGTCAGGAAGATGATCGGGATGTCCCGGGTGCGCTCGCGGCGCTTGATGTGGGCGGCCGTCTCGAAGCCGTCCATCCCGGGCATCTGGACGTCCAGCAGGATCACCGCGAAGTCGTCGGTGAGCAGCGCCTTGAGCGCCTCCTCGCCGGAGACGGCGCGCACCAGCGTCTGGTCCAGCGCGGAGAGGATCGCCTCCAGCGCCAGCAGGTTCTCCGGTCGGTCGTCGACCAGGAGGATCTTCGCCTTCTGCATCAGGGCTCGCCCTCCTGTCGCCTGCCTGCCGCCCGGTGATGGCACTCGCGTCCTGCCCACCGCTACCCCGGTCATGCTAGCCGCACCCCCTCGCCCGGCACATCGCTCCGTCGTGACCCGATCCGGAGCGGCGCGCGGCCAGTGCTCCGGCGCACGCTCAGCAGCGTGTCGCCGTCCGGTCACTGTTCGCAACGATCGGTGACCCTACCGGGTTCCCGGGCCCGACCGCCAGCAAACCGGCCCACCGGACGGCGCGAACCCCGGAGCCCGCCCCGGAGTTCGCGCCCTCCCCCGGCGCTACGCGCGGTCCGACCGCAGCCACTCGCGCATCACCGCCAGCAGGTGGTCGGTCTCCACCGGCTTGGTGATGTGGTCGGTGGCGCCCGCCTCCAGCGACTTCTCCCGGTCGCCCTTCATCGCCTTCGCGGTCAGCGCGATGATCGGCAGGCCCGCGAACTGGGGCATCCGGCGGATCGCCTCGGTGGTCGCGTAGCCGTCCATCTCCGGCATCATGATGTCCATCAGGACCAGCGCCACGTTCTCGTGCTGCTCCAGCATCTCGATGCCCTCGCGCCCGTTCTCGGCGTACAGGACGGTCAGGCCGTGCTGCTCCAGCACGCTGGTGAGGGCGAACACGTTGCGGACGTCGTCGTCCACGATCAGCACCTGCTGGCCGTCGAAGCGCACGTCGCTGCGGCTGGGGCGGGGCGGGGCGGGCTCCACCGGGCGGGCCCCGGCGGCGGCGTCCAGGGCGGCGCTGCGCCGGCGCTCCACCGCTCCGCGGCGGCGCTCCTCGGCCAGCTCGCGGACCTCCTGGGCCCAGTGGTCGGCCGGGTTCTCGCCGACCGGCACGGGCACCCCGATCGGGGTCACGCCGACGGAGGCGCGCAGCGTCGGGACGCTCGACACGGCCGGGCGCTCGACCTGGGTCGCGCCCGGGGCCTCGGTGCGCAGCGGCAGGTAGAGCGTGAACGTGGAGCCCTTGCCCAGCTCGCTCTCGGCGTGGATCTCGCCGCCCAGCAGCCGCGCGATCTCGCGGCTGATCGACAGGCCGAGCCCGGTGCCGCCGTACTTGCGGCTGGTGGTGCCGTCGGCCTGCTTGAACGCCTCGAAGATCTCCCGCAGCTTGTTGCCGGGGATGCCGATGCCGGTGTCGGAGACCGCGAAGGCGATCAGCTCGTCGTCCGGGTCCTTGATCGAGCCGGACTCCAGCAGCCGCTCGCGCACGTGCTGCGGGACCTCCGCGCCGGCCGGGGAGATCGAGAAGTCGACCGCGCCGGCGTCGGTGAACTTGACGGCGTTGGAGATCAGGTTGCGCAGCACCTGCTGGAGCCGCTGCTCGTCGGTGTGCAGGGTGACCGGCAGGGCGGGCGAGACCCGGACGGCGAAGTCCAGGTTCTTGTCCAGCGCGACCGGCTGGAAGGTGGCCTCGACGTAGTCGACCAGCTGGACCAGGGCGATCCGGGCCGGGCGGACGTCCATCTTGCCGGCCTCGACCTTGGAGAGGTCGAGGATGTCGTTGATCAGCTGGAGCAGGTCGGAGCCGGCGCCGTGGATGGTGTCGGCGAACTCGACCTGCTTGGGCGAGAGGTTGCCCTCGTTGTTGTCGGAGAGCAGCTTGGCCAGGATCAGCAGCGAGTTGAGCGGGGTGCGCAGCTCGTGCGACATGTTGGCGAGGAACTCGCTCTTGTACCGGGAGGCCAGGGCGAGCTGCTCGGCGCGCTCCTCCAGGACCTGCCGGGCCTCCTCGATCTCGCTGTTCTTGATCTCGATATCGCGGTTCTGCTGGGCGAGTTGCTCGGCCTTCTCCTGCAACTCCTCGTTGGTGCGCTCCAGTTCCTCCTGGCGCGCCTCCAACTCGGCGGATCGCATCGAGAGTTCGGCGGTGAGCCGCTGGGACTCCAGCAGCAGACCCTCGGTCTTGGTGTTGACGCTGATGGTGTTGACGGTGACGCCGATCAGGTCGGCGATCTGGTTGAGGAAGTCCAGCGCGACGGTGGTGAAGGAGCTGAAGGTGGCCAGCTCGATCACGCCCAGCAGCCGGCCCTCGAACAGCACCGGCAGCACCACGATGTGGGCCGGCGAGGCCTCGCCGAGGCCGGAGGCGATCTTGAGGTATCCGGGCGGCGCCTCCTTGAGGATGATCGCCCGCTTCTCCACCGCGGCCTGCCCGATCAGCGACTCGCCGGGCCGGAAGGTGGTCGGCATCGCGCGCCGCTGGTAGCCGTAACTGCCGATCAGCCGCAGGACGGTGTCGTTCTCGTCGTCGTCCTCGGTGATCAGCTCGGCGGTGCGGCCGGCCGGCTGGGCGAGGAAGAAGGCGCCGTGCTGGGCGGAGACCACCGGGGTCAGCTCGGTCATGATCAGCGAGGCGACGGCCTCCAGGTCCCGGCGGCCCTGGAGCAGGCCGGAGATCCGGGCCAGGTTGGTCTTGAGCCAGTCCTGCTCCTGGTTGGTGCGGGTGGTCTCGCGCAGGTTGGCGATCATCTGGTTGATGTTGTCCTTGAGCTCGTCGAGCTCCCCCGCGGCGTCCACGTCGATCCGCAGGCTCAGGTCGCCCCTGGTCACGGCGGTGGCGACCTGGGCGATCGCGCGCACCTGCCGGGTCAGGTTGTTGGCCAGTTCGTTCACCGATTCGGTGAGGTCCTGCCAGGTGCCGTCCACGCCGGGTACCCGGGCCTGGCCGCCGAGCCGCCCGTCGGTGCCCACCTCGCGGGCGACCCGGGTGACCTCGTCGGCGAACGCGGACAGCTGGTCGACCATGGTGTTGATGCTGGTCTTGAGCTGGAGGATCTCGCCGCGCGCGTCGACGTCGATCTTCTGCGAGAGGTCGCCGCGGGCCACCGCCGTGATCACCAGCGCGATGTTGCGGACCTGGCCGGTGAGGTTGTTGGCCATCAGGTTGACGTTGTCGGTCAGGTCCTTCCAGATGCCGGCCACGCCCGGCACGCTCGCCTGACCGCCCAGGGTGCCGTCGGTGCCGACCTCGCGGGCCACCCTGGTCACCTCCACCGCGAAGGAGGAGAGCTGGTCGACCATGGTGTTCAAGGTCCCGGCGAGGGCGGCGACCTCGCCCTGCGCCTCGATGGTGATCTTCTTGGACAGGTCGCCGCGGGCCACCGCGGTGGCGACCTCGGCGATGTTGCGGACCTGCCCGGTCAGGTTGGACGCCATGAAGTTGACGTTGTCGGTCAGGTCCTTCCAGATCCCCGACACCCCGCGCACCCGCGCCTGGCCGCCCAGGATCCCCTCGGTGCCCACCTCGCGGGCGACCCGGGTCACCTCGTCGGCGAACGCCGACAGCTGGTCGACCATGGTGTTGACGGTCGTCACCAGCTCCAGGATCTCGCCCCGGGCGTCGACGGTGATCTTCTTCGACACGTCGCCGCGCGCCACCGCCGTGGTCACCTCGGCGATGTTGCGGACCTGGCTGGTCAGGTTGTTGGCCATCAGGTTGACGCTGTTGGTCAGGTCCTTCCACGTCCCGGACACCCCGGGCACGCTCGCCTGACCGCCGAGGATGCCCTCGGTGCCGACGTCCCGGGCCACCCTGGTGACCTCGTCGGCGAAGGCGCCCAGCTGGTCCACCATCGTGTTGATGGTGTTCTTCAGCTCCAGGATCTCCCCGCGCGCGTCCACCTGGATCTTCTGCGACAGGTCGCCCTTGGCGACCGCGGTCGTCACCTGCGCGATGTTGCGCACCTGATCGGTGAGGTTGTTCGCCATGAAGTTGACGTTGTCGGTCAGGTCGCGCCACACCCCGGCCGCCCCGGGCACCTGCGCCTGACCGCCGAGCCGCCCCTCGGTGCCCACCTGGCGGGCCACCCTGGTCACCTGTTCGGCGAAACCGGAGAGCTGGTCGACCATCGTGTTGATGGTGTTCTTCAGCTCCAGCATCTCGCCGCGCGCGTCCACCTCGATCTTCTGCGAGAGGTCCCCGCGCGCCACCGCCGTGGTCACCTGGGCGATGTTGCGCACCTGGCCGGTCAGGTTGTCGGCCATGAAGTTCACCGAGTCGGTCAGGTCCCGCCAGACCCCGGCCACGCCCGGCACCTGCGCCTGGCCGCCGAGCCGGCCCTCGGTGCCCACGTCCCTGGCCACCCCGGTGACCTGGGCGGCGAACCCGTTCAGCTGGTCCACCATCGTGTTGACGGTGTTCTTCAGCTCCAGCATCTCGCCGGCCACCTCGACGGTGACCTTGCGGGACAGGTCGCCCTTGGCCACCGCGGTGGTCACCTGGGCGATGTTGCGCACCTGCGCGGTCAGCCGGCCGGCCATGGTGTTGACCGAATCCGCCAGGTCCTTCCAACTGCCGGACACACTGCGGACCTTGGCCTGGCCGCCCAGCTTGCCCTCGGTGCCCACCTCGCGGGCCACCCGGGTCACCTCGTCGGTGAACTCCGAGAGCTGGTCCACCAGCCCGTTGACGGTCCGGCCGATCTTCAGGTATTCGCCGCGCAGCGGGTGGCTCACCCCGTTGCTGTGCAGCGAGCGCAGCTCCATCTTCTGGTCCAGGTCGCCCTCGGCGATCGAGGAGAGCACCCGGCCCACCTCGGCCATCGGACGGGCCAGATCGTCGATCAGCGCGTTGCAGTTGTCGACGGCCGCCATCCAGGCGCCCTCGCCCGCGCCGGTCTCCAGCCGCTCGTTCAGCCGGCCCTCGCGGCCCACCGCCCGCCGCACCCGGGCCAGTTCGCCGGTCAGGTGCTGATTGCGCTCGGCGACCTCGTTGAACACCGCGGCGATCTCCGCCAGCGGACCGTCCCCCGGAACCGTCAGCCGGCGGCGGAAGTTGCCGTCCCGCATCGCGGTCAGCGCGGCCAGCAGCTTCCGCAGTTCGGCCGGCTCCGCCCCCCGGTTGTGGCTCACTCGCCGGCCGGCCGCGTTCCGCGGCGCGGTCCCGGACCGCCCACCGCGCGGAACGGGCGGCGTCGTACCGGTTGCGTCCTTGGTGGCCGAACTCAACGGGCCCCTCCCACATCGTGAACTTTCCCGGTGACCGTCCGTGCCGGTACGGCACGCACCGGGGCACCGGCCCGGTCGGGCTGCGTACCGGCGCCCCACACGGCACACCGGCACCCGCATCGACCGTACTGCTCCGACCGGCCGTCGCGGACCCCCCAGTCTGGCAGCACCGGCGCCGGGTATACGGCCGGTTGCGCCCGGTTGGTAGCCGACCGTCCGAAACAGGTGGGCAGAATCACTCTCAGGTGCCTGTTTCAACGCCCCGTCCCCACGGGGAACCAAGCGGAAAGTAGGGTGGAGCGCTGCACCGGGCCATGACCCGACCCAGCGCCGCCACCCCGGCGGCACGCACCGGGAGTCGGCGCCACGCCCCGGACAGTCAAGGCCAGAGCAGCAGAGGAGAAGTGGCAACGTGGTCACCGCGCGCGCAGCCGCCACCTTCGACCCCGACGGCCGGTCCGCAGCCGCCGCCCGGGGCTTCGTACGGGACGCGCTGCTCGGCTGGGGTCTGCCCGAGGTCGTCGACGACGCCGTCGTCCTGGTCAGCGAACTGGTCACCAACGCCGTCGTCCACGCCGGCACCGCCGCCGAGGTGTGCTGCCTGCGGGAGGAGGGCACCGTCCGGATCGAAGTCACCGACCACCACCCCGAACGCGGCCTGCCCTCCCTCGGCGACGGCCCCGTCACCGCCTCCGACCGCTACGCCGACCCCGACGGCGAGGGCGGCCGCGGCCTGCTGATGTGCTCCGCCCTCGCCGAGCGCTGGGGCGTCGAGTACGCGGCCGGGCGCAAGACCGTCTGGTTCCGGCTCGCCCTGCCCGCCCCCGTGGCCGGCACCCGCTACGCCGTCCCCGCGACCCCCGGCAGCGACCTGCCCAGCGGCCCCGGCCCGGTGCACGTCGCCGTCGTCCAGCTCGACGAGGACGGCCGCGTCCTCGCCTGGAACCCGGACGCCGAGGCGCTCTTCCAGTACCCCGCCGCCACCGTCCTCGGCCGCCCCTGGGCCGACCTCGCCGTCTGGCCGCAGTCCGCCGGCCGCGGCCTCGGCCTCGCCGACACCCTGCGGCTGGCCCGCTGGGAGGGCGGCTACGGCGTCCGCCGCGCGGACGGCCACGAGGTCGAGGTGTACGGCGTCCAGGTCCGCGTACGCGACACCGAGGGCGTCCCCTCCACCCTCTGCCTGCTCGTCCTCGAACCCGACCGCGCGGTGCTTCGCTCCCCCGCCCGCGCCCTGCCCGGCGAGCGTTCCGACCCGACCGGCCCCCGGCTCGACCTGCTGGCCGGCCCGGTCGCCACCGACGACCTCGACACCCTGCTCCAGCGCACCGTCGAACGCGCCCGCGACCTGCTCGACGCCGACGCCGCATACCTGCTGCTGACCACCGACGACGAGACCGAGTTCGAGGTCCGCGCCGCCACCGGCTTCACCTCCGGACACCGCCGGCACACCCGCTTCCCGGTCGACACCGGCAGCCGCTACGACTCCGCCCGGCTGCCCTCCGTCCACGAGGACCTCACCTCCCGCCCGACCGGCCTGCCCCTGCTCACCGGCAGCGGCATGCGCTCCCTGGTCACCGTCCCGCTCAAGGTCGAGGGCCGGCTGATCGGCTCGCTCGGCATCGCCACCGCCGCGCCCGGCCGCTACGACAACGAGGACGCCCTGCGGCTGCAGTTCGCCGCCGACCGGGTCGCCCTCGCCGTCGAGAGCACCCGGCTGACCGAGCTCGAACGACTCCGCCGGGGCTCGCTGTCCTTCCTCGTCGAGGCCTCCGACCTGCTCGCCGGCACCCTCGAACACGAGCAGACCCTCGCCCTGATGGCCCAGATGGCCGTCCCCACCCTCGCCTCCTGGTGCGCCGTCTACACCAAGGGCGACCACGGCGCCGCGGCCGGCCTCGCCTTCGTCCTGCACGAGGACGAGGACCGGATCGACCCGCTGCGCGACCTGCTCGACAAGACCCCGGCCCCCGACGCCGGCCCGACCCACGGCGTCCGCTTCTGGTCGGCGCCCGCCGAGACCGCCGCCGCCGGCGGCCTCACCGACAGCCCCGAACTCGCCGGACTGCTCGGCGAGACCGTCGTCCTGCCGCTGACCGCCCGCAACCGGGTCATCGGCCTGCTCGCGCTCGGCGTCCCGGCCGGCGTCCGGTTCCGCCAGGAGATCCTCGAACTCGCCGAGGACCTCTCCCGCCGGGCCGCCCTCGCGCTCGACAACTCCCGCCTCTACTCCGAGCGCACCGCCACCAGCCAGGCCCTGCAACGCAGCCTGCTGCCGCCGGACCTGCCCGAGATCCCGGGCGTCGAGGTCGACGTCTACTACCAGGCCGCCGGCGAGGGCAACGAGGTCGGCGGCGACTTCTACGACCTGTTCACCATCCGCGAGGGCACCTACGGCTTCGCCATCGGCGACGTCTGCGGCACCGGCCCCGAGGCCGCCTCGGTCACCGGCCTCGCCCGGCACTCGCTGCGCCTGCTCGCCCGCGAGGGCCTGGACGCACCGCAGGTGCTCCGCCGCCTCAACGCGGCCATCCTGGACGAGGGTTCGCGCAGCCGCTTCCTCACCCTGCTCTACGGCGAACTGACGCCCCGCCCGGACGGCAGCATCGAACTGTCCCTGGTCTGCGCCGGCCACCCGCTGCCGCTCCGGCTGGGCACCGACGGCCAGGTCGACCGGGCCGCCACCCCGCAGCCGCTGCTCGGCGTCATGGAGGACCTCGACCTCACCGCCGAGCGCCTGGTGCTCTCCCCCGGCGAGGTCCTGCTGTGCGTCACCGACGGCGTCACCGAACGCCGCGAGGGCAGCCGGATGCTGGGCGACGACGGCCTCGCCGAGGTGCTCACCGGCTGTACCGGCCTGACCGCCGGGGCGGTCGCGATGCGGGTGCAGCGCGCCGTCGAGCGCTTCGCCCCGGAACCGCCGTCCGACGACATGGCCATCCTGACCCTGCGGGTGCCGACCCAGCGCGCCTCGTGAGCCGACACCGCCTCTCGGTCAGCCCCTGGCTCCCCGGTCGGCCCTGAGCGTTCCACAGCTGACATCGTCACAAATTGTTATATTCACAAGGGTACAAGCGAGTACGTCCGGGTACACCGATCTCACCGGGGAATCCCCCGGCGGGGACAGGACCGGCGGCTCTCCCGCCGACCCATCACTTCTGACCGCAGCCCGCGCACGCTCCAGCCGTGCGCCCTCGGCGCGGTCGCGCGCATCCACCTCATCGGACCACACCACTGCGTTGACTGCGCCCTGCGCGCGCCCAAAGTGAAAGGAGCCTCCGGTGAGCAACGAAGCTACCGGGGCAACGAACGCCCGCTCCACCGGAGCCGACGCGGGTAACCTCGGCTACCTCGCACTCGGCCTCACACTGCTCGCCTACGGCCTGCTCTCCACCGGCGTCTTCAGCGGCACCGGGGTCGGGGACGCGGCACACCTCGCCCATCTGGTCGGCGGAGTCACCCTCTTCATCGCGGGCCTGTGGCAGCTCCGCGGCGGCGAGGGCTTCACCGGAACGGCCTTCACCAGCCTCGGCGCCTTCTGGGCGACCTGGTCGACGGCCGGCGGGGCAGGCAAGAACGCCGCCGGCCTGTTCCTCCTGCTCTGGGCCCTGCTCGCCCTCACCCTGACCGCCGCCAGCTGGGGCGCGGGCCTGTTCAGCCGCGCCGTCTACGGCCTGCTCACGCTGTCCCTGCTGCTGAACGCCATCGCCGTCTTCGGCGGCTACAGCGGCCTCGCCAAGTTCGCCGGCTGGGTCGCGGCCGTCTCCGGGCTCACCGCCTGGTACTGGGCCACCTCCGCGCTCAGCAACGGCTCCTGGGGCAGGATCGCCCTGCCGGTCAAATGACCCGCTGCGGCTGATCCGCCGCGGCGTACCGGGGTCGGACCTCCGTGTCGACGGAGGCCCGACCCCGGCGACGTGCCAGCAGGGCCTGGGCGGCGTACGCGAGCAGCAGGATCACGACGGCGACGATGCCGTCCGCCCAGAAGTGGTTCGCGGTCACCACGACCACCGCGACGGTCAGCACCGGGTGCAGCACCATCACCCACCGCAGCGGACTCCGCGAGACCCGCACCACCGCGACCGCCGCCAGCACGCACCACGCGACGTGCACCGACGGCATCGCCGACAGCTGGTCGGCCACCACCACACCACCCATCGCACCCCCGTACACCGACTGCCCGTACTCGGCGGCCACGTCGACGAACCCGTGCTGCGGCAGCATCCGGGGCGGCGCCACCGGGATGAACTGCACCAGCAGACAGACCGCCGTGGTGATCACCACCGTGTTCCGCACCCACGCGTACCGCTCCCGGTGCCGCACGAACACCCAGAGCAGCACCGCCAGCATCACCGCGAAGTGCATCGCCGCGTAGTAGTAGTTCGCGAGCCTCACCAGCACCGGGTACGGCGTGACGGCCGCCTGCCAGGACGCCTCGTCCGGTAGACCGATCGCCGACTCGGTGCGGTGGATCCAATCCGCCCGGTCCAGCGCGTGGTCTCCGCTCATCACCGAGAGGTGGCCCACCAGCTGCCAGAGCGCGAACAGCGCCAGCAGCGTGCCGGCCTCCCGCAGCAGCGCCGACAGGGACGGCTTCCGGACCCTGGCGGCGGCGTACGCCCCGCCGTAGAGAGCGACCGCGGCGCCCCCGGCGGACTGCCAGGTAAGGGTCAGGTTCTGCAACGGATCGCGCCTCTCCGACAAACTCTGGTTCGTGTGTCGGCAGAGGTTAACGCAAAAAGACCCCCTCCCGAACGGGAGGGGGTCTTTTTGGAATGATTGTTCGGCGGCGTCCTACTCTCCCACAGGGTCCCCCCTGCAGTACCATCGGCGCTGTAAGGCTTAGCTTCCGGGTTCGGAATGTAACC
>NZ_JBHVWW010000041.1:15372-76133 GCF_042882025.1 Kitasatospora sp. NPDC058243 | reverse complement strand
GGGGACCCTGTGGGAGAGTAGGACGCCGCCGAACAATCATTCACAGAGAACCCCCATCCGGGAAACCGGATGGGGGTTCTCTGCATTTCCGGGGCCGTGGCCTGGTGACCGGCTCTTCTCCGATGGGCAGCGCACGGCGGCGGGGCGCAGGACGGACAGGCCCCGGGGTGTCGAATGCGTGTTCGTGGTGGCGCGTCGACGCGGGCGGATGCGGGAAGAACAGGGGGAGAGGTCGCCTCTCGGATGCCGTGGAGGACCGATGCGCCGGAACGGACGGGTGGCGGATGCCCTGCTCGCGTTGCTGAGCCGGGACTGGCTGGGAGTGCCGGTCGCGGTGCTGGTGGTGGGCGTGGGGGTCGGGCTGGTCGGGGGCGGTGCGGGCTGGCTGGTGGCGCTCGGGTGCTTAGTGGTGGCTGTGGGTGTGGTGCTGGCGGTCGGCGCGGTGCGGCATCTGCTGCTGGTGGGCCGGGGCGCGGGGGCGGGCGGGGCGCCGGGGCGGCTGGTCGGGGTGGGCGGGCGCCGGATGCACGTCCTCGCGGAGGGGGTTGCCGGGGACGGGCCGACGGTGGTCTGGATGCCGGGCGGGCACGCGCCGGGCGAGGAGTTCGGGCAGTTGCACACGATGATGGCGGCCCGGACCCGCTCGGTGCTGGTCGACCGGTTCGGCTCGGGCTGGAGTGACGTCGGGCCCTTCCCGAGGACGACGGCGGCCGAGGCGGAGGAGCTGGTGGCCGCGCTGGAGGCGGCGGGGGAGCGGGCCCCGTACGTGTTCGTCGGCCATTCCTTCGGCGGGCTGCTGGTCGCGAATGCCGCCAGGAGGCGGCCGGATCTGGTGGCCGGACTCGTGCTGCTGGATCCGACGCCCCTGGAGGTGATCGCCTTCGCGCCGCCCAACCGGCTGGTCGCGGGCATGCGCCGGGAGTTCCTGCTGACGGCGGTGCGGCACCTGTTCGGCGCTCACCGGGGCCGCGGCCGTGGCGCTCGGACCGGCCACTACTGCGCCGCCGCGTCGATCTTCGCGGAGCTCTCGCCCGCCGGCCTGGCGGAGGTGGGCTGGGAGACCGTGGTCTACGACGGGGACCTCGGCGACCTGCCGCTGGTGCTGGTCATACCCCGCGACCTCACGGGCGGGGACACGGTGCTGGCGGCCGCCGGGGACGCCGCCGAGGCCGAGCGGATCGGCCGGTTCTACCTCGGGGCCCGGACCCGCTACCTGGCGGCGTCGACCACGGCCCGGGTGGTGCACACGCCGACGGGCACCGGCCATGACTTCCCGACCGAGGAGCCCGGGTTCGTGGTCGGGGTGGTCGCGGATCTGGTGAGCGAACTGCGCACCCTCAGCCCATGACCGTGCGGGCGGAGCCGGTCCGGACCGGGCGGCGGCGGGAGAACGCGCCCAGGTCGACGACGTTGCCGGTGTGCTCGCAGCGGTAGCGGACCGGGTCGCCGTCGTGGTCGTGGCCGGCTTCGACCAGGTCGATCAGGGTCGCGAGGTAGCGGCCCACCAGCGGGGCGTTCTTGAACTGGTTGCCGCTCGTGCCCATGGCGACGTAGTAGCCGTCGAGGGCGGTGCGGTCGTAGATCGGGGTCCAGTCGTCGGCGACGTCGTACACGCCCGCGACGCCGACGGGCCGGCTGGGGACGGTGATCCCGGGGAAGCGGCGGGCCGCGCGGGTCACCTGGGTGCGGAAGCGGTGGGCGGTGGGGCGCGGGTCGGCCTCGTCCGGGTCGTCGATCCACTCCGCTGGGTCGCAGGCCGGCTGGGTGCCGCCGATGAGCAGGCGGCCCCCGGCGGCCGGGCGCAGGTAGGTGCCGAGGTCGACGTCGGCGACGACGGGAAGCGGCCCGGAGGCGGAGCCGGTGGCAGGGCCGGCGGCGGGCCCGGTGGTGGCGCCGGTGGTGGAGCTGTCGGGCGCGGCGATCTGGTGGACCTCCTCGCGCAGGGGACGTACCCCGATGGTGAAGTCGCTGCCGACACCCGCCAGCCGGTTGAGGCCCCCCGACCACGGGCCGGCGGCGTTGACCACGACCGGCGCGGCGATCCGGGCCCCGTCGGCCAGGCGGAGGCCCGCCACGCGGTCCGAGCGCCGGTCGACGGCCACCACGGTGCGGTGGAACAGGAAGCGCGCACCCAGCTCGCCCGCCGCATCGGCGAGGTTCTGGGCCGCGAGCTGCGGGTCGTCGACGAACCCGGCGTCCGGGGTGAACAGGGCACCGAGCTCGCCGGCCGGGCCGTCGAAGAAGGCGTCGTCGTCCACGGGCTTCGGCGGCCAGTACCGTCCGGCGTCGATCCCGGGCAGGCGCTCGCGCAGGGCGGCGGTGTCCCACCGTTCGTACGGGACGCCGGCCAGGTCGAACAGGGCCGCGGTGTCGGCGGGTTCGGGGAAGGGCGGGTCGAGCAGTACGGCGCCGGTGCGGCGGAAGGCCGCGAGCGGGCGGCGGTCGGTGGTGAGCCCGAGGTGCTCGGGCCAGGACGCCCACAGGTGGAGGGACTCCCAGGCCGTGGCGACGCCGTCGAAGGTGGAGTAGTTGAACCGGACGATCGCGCTGGAGGCGCCGGTCGATCCGTGGCCGGGCGCGCCGGCCTTGTCCACGACGACCACCTGCCGTCCGGTGCGGGCGAGTTCGAGGGCGACGGCGGTGCCGATCACCCCGGCCCCGATCACCACCGCGTCGGGTCGGTCGACGGTCATCGGGACCTCCGGGAGGGCGGTGGGCCGGACAGGCGGGGGACGGAGGCGAGGAGCTCCCGCGTGTAGGGGTGCTGCGGGTCGCGCAGGAGGGCGTCGGTGGGGCCCGTTTCGACGATCCGGCCGAGCCGCATCACCGCCACCGTATCGGAGACGTAGCAGACCGCGGGCAGGTTGTGGCCGATGAACAGCATGGACAGGCCGAGCCGTTGCTGGAGTTCGCGGATCGTGTTGAGGACGGACGCCTGCACCGAGACGTCGAGGGCCGAGGTGATCTCGTCGGCGATCAGGAGTCCGGGTCCGACGGCCAGGGCGCGGGCGACGGCGACCCGTTGGCGCTGGCCGCCGGACAGCTGCCGGGGCAGGCGGCCGGCGAGCCGGGGGTCCAGTCCGACGAGGTCGAGCAGCTCGGCGACGCGCTCGGCACGGGCGTGCCGGTCGAGCCGGTGGAAGACGGTGGCGGCCTCGACGAGGCTCTGGCGGACGGTCATCCGGGGGTCGAGCGCGGTGTCCGGGTCCTGGAGGACGATCTGGACCAGTCGGCCGAGCCGGCGCCGGGCGCGGACGGTGCGGACCCGGACGTCCTGGCCGTCGACGAGGACCCGGCCGCCGTGCACGGGGGCGAGCCCGACGATCGCGCGGGCCAGGGTCGACTTCCCCGAGCCGGACTCGCCGACGAGCCCGAGCGTGGTGCCGGCCGGGACCTCCAGTGAGACGCGGTCCACGGCGGTGACCGGGCCGCGCGGGCCGTGGTGGCGGACGGTGAGGTCGCAGAGCCGCAGGCTGGTCATGACGGGTCCGCCTCCACCTGATGTTCCGTAGCCTGGACCGTTTCTTCCTCCACCGGCGGGGGGTTCCAGCAGGCGACCTGCTGGAGCGCGTCCACGTGGTCCAGCCGCGGAGCCTCCCGGGTGCAGCGGTCCAGCCGGTACGGGCAGCGGGGCTCGAACGGGCAGCCCGGGGTGGGGGCGATCGGGTCGGGCGGTGCGCCCGCCACGGTGGGCAGCGGCCGGTCGCGGTCCGCGGTGAGGTCAGGCACCGAGGCGACCAGGGCCCGGGTGTAGGGGTGCCGGGCGGCGGTGGCGAGCCGGTCGGCGGGGAGGGCCTCGACGACGGAGCCCGCGTACATCACCAGGACGCGTTCGCAGAATCCGCTCACGAGCGCGATGTCGTGGCTGATGAACAGGACGGCGGCGGAGGTGTCCCGCCGCAGGTCGGAGAGCAGGTCGGTGATCTGCCGCTGCACGGTGGTGTCGAGGGCGGTCGTCGGCTCGTCGGCGATGATCAGGCCGGGCCGCATCATCAGGCCGGCGGCGATCATCACGCGCTGGCGCTGGCCGCCGGAGAGCTGGTGGGGGCGTGACCGCAGCAGGGCGGGGGGCAGGGCCACCCGGCGCAGGGCGTCCTCGGCGTCCCGCAGGGCCTGGGTGCGGCTCGCGCCGAGGTGGGTGCGGGGTGCCTCGGTGAGCTGGGTGGCGATCCGGAGTGACGGGTTGAGCGCCGTGGCCGGGTTCTGGAAGACCATCGCCAGGCCGGTCGCGAGGTGCTGGTCGCGCTGCTTCGGCGTCATGGCGTCCAGGTCGGCGCCGAGCAGCCGGAGGGTGCGGTGGGAGACCCGGGCGCGTTCGGGGAGCAGGTCGGCGATCGCGAGTGCGGTGAGCGACTTGCCGGAGCCGGACTCGCCGACGAGTCCGACGATCTCGCCCGGCCGCAGGGACAGGCTCACGCCGCGGACGGGCCGGATCACGCCGTCGGGGGTGGGGAGTTCGACGCTCAGGTCCTCGACCTGGAGGACGAGGCCGTCCTCGGCGGGCCCGTTCGGCGCGATCGTAGGCTGGGGCGTACGGTCCGTACGGCCTGCCGGGCTGCGCCGGGCGGCGCCTCCTGCCAGGACCTCGCCGAGCAGTTGGAACGTCACCGCCGCGTAGAGGATGGCCAGGCCGGGGGCGAGGGCGGGCAGCGGCTGTGCGTAGATCCGGTCGAGCCCCTGGTTGAGCAGTTGCCCCCAGTCGTAGCCGGGCGGTTGGACGCCCAGGCCGAGGAAGCTCAGCCCGGAGAGCGCGACCAGGGAGGTGCCCGCCGCCGTGGTCGCGCTCAGCAGCAGCGGTTCGGCGATGTTGGGCAGGACGTGCCGCCACAGCAGCCGGTGCCGGCGCAGGCCGAGGACCCGGGCCGAGGCCAGGTGGTCGGTGCCCGCGACGGCGGCGGCGAGGGTCTGGGCGAGCCGGGCGAAGCCGGGTACACCGGCGACGGCGAGGGCGAGCATCGCCCCGGCCGCGCCCGCGCCGAACACGACCGCGAGGAAGAGCGCGACCAGGAGTGCGGGGAAGGCGAGCAGGAGGTTGATCACTGCCGCGAGCAGGCGGCGGGCGCGGGGGCCGACGACGGCGGTGGACGCGCCGAGGAGGATGCCGGTGCTCGCGCCGATCGCGGTCGCGGCCAGTGCGAGCAGCAGGGAGGGCCGGGTGGCGGTGAGGACCCGGGCGAGCAGGTCCCGTCCGAGGTTGTCGGTGCCGAAGGGGTGGGCGGTGGAGGGGCCTTGCAGCACCGCCGAGGGGTCGGGGAGGTCCGCCGCCGCGCCCCAGAGGAGCGGGCCCGCCAGCGCGAGCACGACCAGAGAGGCCAGCATGGCGGTGGCGGCCCAGGCCATGGGCGAGCGGAGGTACCTGGTGGGAAGGGGCATCGGCACCTCAGCTCTCCCGGATCGTCGAGCGCGGGTCGAGCAGCGCCAGCAGCACGTCGACCAGGAGCGCGGCGAGCAGGACGGTCGTGCCCAGGATCAGCACCATCGCCTGGATCACCGGGTAGTCCTGCGAGCTCACGGACTGCGCCAGGGCCGAACCGATGCCGGGCCAGGCGAAGACCTTCTCCACCAGCACGGTGCCGGCGATCAGGGCGGGCAGCAGGCCTCCGGCGACGGTGAGTGCGGCGGTGGCCATGTTCGGCGCCGCGTGCCGCAGGTAGCGGCGTAGCGGTGACAGCCGCTTTCCACGGGCGGTGCGCAGGTAGTCCTCGGACAGCACTTTCAGCGCCTCCACCCGGACGATGCGCACCAGGACGGCGGTGGGCGCCACGGAGAGCGCGAGGACCGGCAGGACGAAGGATCCGGCGCCCGCCGTGCCGGCCACCGGCAGCAGTTGGAGGCCGACGGCCAGTAGCGCGGTGAGCCCGGCGGCCAGGACGAAGTCGGGGATCCCGGCCAGGCCGGCGGTGAGCGTCGTGAACGCCAGCTCGCTGCGCGGGTGCCGGCCGTCCCGGGTGCGGACGGCGGCGAGCAGGCCGCAGGGCAGGGCGACGGCGAGGGTGACGAGGAAGGCCAGGCCGGCGATTTCGAGGGTGGCCGGCAGCCGGGTGCGGACGAGCTCCGCGACCGGTGTCGAGGTGACCAGCGAGGTGCCGAGGTCGCCGTGCACGAGGCCGTCGACATAGTGCCGGTACTGGGCCAGGAAGGGTTCGTCGAGCCCGAGTTGATGCCGGCGTGCGGCCACGAGGGCGGGGGAGGCGTCGACGCCGAGCGCCGCGCGGACCGGGTCTCCGGGCACCAGGCGGATCATCGCGAACGAGGCGGTGAGCACGACCCCGAGTGAGAGGAGCAACCGGGCGGTGCGCCGGCCGAGGAACACCGTCCACGGGTGCCGCAGGAGACGGGGCATGAGCTTCCACGGCAGACGTGGCAGACGCGGCAGAGGCGGCGAACGACGGAGTGCGGTCACGCGGGATCCCCCGGTCATCGGTGCAGGCGGATGCTGGTGGGGATGACCTGGCCGCCGAAGGTCGTGGCGAAGGTGGTGCTGCGCCCGTACACGGTGCTGCGGCCGTCGGCGATCGGCAGGGCGTCGGCGGAGCGGAAGAGCGCGGCGGCGGCCCGGTTCCAGGTGGCGCAGCCCGCGGTGTCCGGCTCCCGAAGGGCCTGGGCGACCAGGGCGTCGTATGCGGGATTGGCCACGCCCGCGAAGTTGAGGCCCTGGGCGGGGGGCGGGCCGGAGAAGAACGGGATGAAGCCGACGGGCAGGGCGAAGCCGGGGGAGGTGCCGACGACGACGTCGAAGTCGCCGGTCTGGTACATGGCGTTGACGAGGGCGGGCAGGCTCTCGGTGACCAGCTTGACGTCCGCGCCCAGGGCCGTCCAGGAGCGGGCCATCAGCTCGGCGACGGGTGCCAGCGTCGGGCCGAGGTCGGGGCTGGTGATCAGGCGTAGCCGGAGCGGTCGGCCGTTCTTCGTCAGTCGGGCGTCGGCGGCGCGGGTCCAGCCGGCGGCGCGCAGCGCCTCGGTGGCGTCCTGTACGGGCAGGTTGGCGGCGGCGAGGTCGGCGTGGCAGACGGCGCCTTGGGCGCCGAAGTCGGTGGCGGGTGTGCCGGTGCCGCCGACGGCGACGTTGGCGAGCCCCTGGCGGTCGAGTGCGGACACCAGGGCCCGGCGCAGTGCCGGGTCGGCGAGGGGGCGGCCGGGGCGCTGGTTGAAGAAGGTCAGCCCGATGACGGTGGCCACGTCGGCGGTGGCCAGGCCGTGGTCGGTGAGCCGGGCGCGGTCGGGTCCGTTGACGCTCGCGATGTCGATGCCGCCGGTGAGCAGCAGGTTGGCGGCGGTGGAGGCCTGGGGCACCACGGAGATGACGATGCGGGCGGGGAGGCCGGGTTCCGCGGTGGTGGCTCCGGCGGGCCCCCAGGTGTAGCCCTCGCGCACGGTGAACTCGTACGGTCCGCCCGGGGTGTAGTGGGTCAGCACGTACGGTCCGGTGCCCTGGGTGGAGCGGTCGAGTGACTGGGGCCGGTCGAGGCCGGCGGGGCAGACGATCGGCAGCAGTCCGAGTGTGCGGGTGAGGAACGGGAAGGGGGCGGTGGTGGTCGCCGTCACGGTGCCGGTCGAGTCGTCGGCGCTCGCGGTGAACGGGACGGTGGGCAGGACGGTCTGGGCACCGGCGAGCTGGTGGGCCGGGTCGGCGGCGTAGGTGAGTGCGCGGGCGACGGCCGTGGCGGTGAGGGGGGTGCCGTCGGAGCAGGTGGTTCCCGGGCGGAGGGTGAAGGTGGCCGTGGTG
Source organism: Kitasatospora sp. NPDC058243 (assembly GCF_042882025.1). Classification (NCBI taxonomy): domain Bacteria; kingdom Bacillati; phylum Actinomycetota; class Actinomycetes; order Kitasatosporales; family Streptomycetaceae; genus Kitasatospora; species Kitasatospora sp. NPDC058243. The sequence goes on along the minus strand of NZ_JBHVWW010000041.1, from coordinate 68,407 downwards.
GTGGTGGCCTGCCAGGAGGAGGCCAGGCCGGAGACCAGGGTGGCGTCGGCGGCGACGTTGACCAGCGAGTCGTAGGCGTAGCGGGCCGGGCCGGCGCCGAAGGCCGTGTACGGGTTGAAGCTGGGTGTCTCGCTGGCGGCCGCGATCCGTACGGTCCCGCGGTCCACGAGGGGACCGGTCGTGGAGGAGGGGGCGACGCTGCCGCAGCCGGTGAGTGCGCCGGCCGTGACGGCCGTGGTGGTCAGGGCAGCCGCCAGCGGGACCGGCAGGGGGCGACGGGGCATGGCGTCATGGTGCCACCGAGTGCTGGCGCTGGCGAGTCAACTCACCTGTACGGCAAGCCTGTTCGAAAGGTCTTGGCCGTGTGCCGCCTTGGCGGGCGGAAGGGGGCGCGGGTGGCGGGGGCCGATCCGGTTCACCCGTTCGGGGGGCGCCGTGGCCGGTTGTCCGCGGACCGGGGTGGCCGGGCGGCGCGTCCTCGGCAGGATGGCCGGATGAGGACGAATGAACCGGGCCGGGAGATCGGTCGGCTGGCGGACCGCTACTGGGAGTTCCTGTTGGAGCGTGACCCGCTGCTGCGGGCCCGGCAGGGGCTCCCGGTCGAGTCGCTGCCGGGGGTGTCGCCGGCCGAGGCCGAGGAGCGGGCGCGGTTCGCCGCGGGTGTCGTGGAGCGGGTCGGGGTGATCGTGGAGGGAGCCCGGGCGCTCGACGGCGCGGGGCTCTGCGGCGCCGATGCCGATACGGCCGCCTTCCTCGTCGGGTCGGCCGAGCAGGAGCTGCGGGCCCACCGCTGCTACTGGCTGACGCCCGCCGTCACGCCGTACCGGCTGTTCCCGTTGTCGCAGTACGTCGATGCCGTCCTGCGGCCCCACCGCTTCGACCAACCTCCGGACGCCGAGCGGTACTTGGTGCTGGTGCGTGAGCTGGCCCGGGTGGTCGGCTCGATCGGCGACAAGGTGGCGGGGCAGGCCGTGCGCGGCTTCCGGGTGCCGGCACCCGCGCTGCCCGGGGTGCGCGCCACCCTCGCGGGCCTGCGGGCGTCGGCGGCGGAGCGCGTCGAGGTGGACGAGGGCCGGCTCGGTGGGCTGGGGCCGGCCGAGCGCGGACGCGTCCGAGACGGCGTGCGGCGGCTGGTGGAAGCCGAGTTGCTGCCGGCCTTCGACGGCCTGCTCGCCGCCGTCGACGGTCCGGACCAGCTGCGCGAGGCGCCGCAGGCCGTGGGCTGGGCGCGGTACGAGGGCGGTGAGGAGGCGTACCGGGAGTTCGTCCGGACGCACACGGGCGGGGGGACGCCGCCCGAGCGGCTGCACGAGCTCGGCCGCGAGCAGTGTCGCGAACTGGCCGAGCGGATGCGGGAGGTCCGTACCGCCCTCGGATTCCCGGGCCCCGAGGAGGAGTTCCACGAGCGGCTGCGGAGCGAGCCCCGGCTGTACGCCCGCACGCCGGAGGAGGTCGAGGCCCGCTACCGCCGGTACCTCGACCGGCTGGCGCCGCTGCTGCCGCGGTGGTTCGCCGCGCTGCCGGGCGCCCCGTACGGGCTGGCCCGGCTGGATCCGGCGCTGGAGGCGGGGCTGACGTTCGGGTACTACCAGCAGCCCACGGCGGCGGACCCGGTCGGGCGCTACCGCTACAACGGCGCGGGGCTGGAAGGGCGGTCGCTGCTGGGCGCGGCCTCGCTGATCTACCACGAGCTGGCTCCGGGCCACCACTTCCACCTGGCCCGCCAGGCGGAGAACCGGTCGTTGCCCCGGCTGCGCCGTGAAGTGGCCGGGTTCGGCGCGTTCAACGAGGGCTGGGCCGAGTACGCGGCCGGTCTGGGCTGGGAGATGGGCCTCTACGACGACCCGTGGGACGCGTACGGGCGCCTGGCGCAGGAGCGGTTCACCGCGCAGCGCCTCGTCGTCGACACCGGGCTCAACCTCGGCACCATGGGACTGGAGCAGGCGCGGGACTTCATGCGCGCCAACTCCACCGAGGCGGACGCCCAGATCGCCTCGGACCTGCTGCGGTACTCGACGGACCTGCCCGGGCAGGCGCTGTCCTACCGTGCGGGGTATCTGGAGTTCGCCCGGCTGCGGGAGGGGGCCGAGGCCAGCCCCGGGGTCCGTGCCGAGGCCGGCCCGGGCGGCGGGTTCGAGGTGCGGGCCTTCCACGAGGCGGTCCTGGGCGGCGGCGGGCTGCCGTTTCCCGCCCTCCGGCGGCGGGTGGCACGTGAACTCGACGGGCTCCGATGAGCAAAAAAGAATATGAACGGATTGTCGGGTGGGCATTTGTTCGTTAATCCGAGCTACAAAAACGGGCCGAGAACGCTCGCACGAGTGAAACCGGATGAGAAGGTTTGGCTTCGACGGGCCCGGCTCGACTACGGTGAAGCCAGAGCGGGCGGTTGATCCATCGAGTGCGGAATTCATCCCGGCGGGAAATCCGGCGGGGAACGTCGAATTCCGCAGTCGGGTGCTTCCGTCCGCCTAGTCGTGCGGTGCTCCGGTGCGTCCGCAGTTGCCCGGGGTCCCTGTCATACGTCCGCGTAGAGAGGATGGAGCATCATGCCGCCCCTAGTACCGCCCTTCCTGGTCGGCCTCATCGTCGCGCCACTGGCCAAGCGTCTCCTCAAGCCGCTGGTGCGAGGCGTCGTCAAGACGTCCGTCGGCCTCGTCCTTGAGGTGAAGAAGGCGGCCCACGAGGCCGGAGAGAACATCCACGACCTCGCGGCCGAGGTGGCCGCCGAGGTGGTGGCGGCGCAGGTCTCCGCCGGCGACGGCGTAGCCCCCTCGGGTGACGGCCGGCGCGCCGCCGAGGACGCCGCCCCGAGCAGCGGGAAGGACGAGGCCGCCGCCCGGGCCGAAGCCGAGGCGAGGAGCCCGAAGATCCGCGTGGGCGCCGGCGCCGGCAAGGTGCACTGACGGTCTGCCCGGCGACCCCGGCCGCCGTGTGAGCGCACCTTTCCGATGGATGGATGGATATCGGAATGAGGCTCCCGCGCGGCGGTCGGCTGCGGGCCCGTCGGTAGCAGCAATTCCCCCTCAAGAATTCCCGCCTCGTCGCAGCGATTCCGCCGTGCCCGTGACGGTCTTTCTCGCGACCTCCGCAAACAGGTGATCGTACACATGCCCTCTCTGCTGGGTGCCGCAGCCGGATACCGCTCCGTGGACGTGGACGCGGACGTGCGCCCGCGTTCGGTCATTCCGGGCCGGCAGCGCTGGGACGTCAAGCTGGTCCTCGGGCGGCCCCGGACGGCCGAAGTCCTCGCCGCGGCCCTGCGGCGCGTCCCCGGGATCAGCGAGGCGCAGGCCAGCCCGGTCACCGGCGGGGTCCTCGTCCGGCACGACGCGCGGGTGAGCGCCACGGACGTCGACCGGATCGTCCGCAGAGCCGTCACCCTGGTCGCGCAGGGCCCGGCCGGCGCGGGACACCGGGCGCCCGACCGGCCCGGCGCCCAACCGGCTCCGCGGGTGGACCGCGGCGTCGTCGTGCGCCCCGTGCTCGCCGTCGGGGGCGGTGTGGCGGCCGGTGTCGCGCTGATCCGCGGGTCGGCGCTGAGCAGGCAGCTGGTCGCGCTGGGCGGTGTGGCGGCGGCGACCGCCGCCGTCGCCCGGAAGGTCTGGCGCCGGACGGTCGACACGACCCGGGAGCTGTCCGGGGCCGGAGCCGAACGCCACCCCCTGCTGGAGATCGTCGGACCGCACCGCCGACGGCTGCGCCGCGCCTGCGCGCTGTCGGTCGCCTGCCAGGTCTCGGAGATGGCGCTGGGCACCTTCCTCGGTTGGACGGGGCTGGTGCTCATCAAGGGCGAGGCCGCGCCGCTGGTCAGCCTCGGCCTGGCCACCGCGTCCGCCCAACTCTGGGGTCTGGCCGGGCTGGTGGCGGCCGCCTGCGCCGCCGTGGCGGGCCTGTCGTACGCGTCGAACCTCCAGTGGCGCGCGCTCGGCCAGGACATCGAGCACGACTGGCGCAGCCGGACGTACGCCCACGTGCAGCACCTCGAACTGCGGCACCTGGAGGGCGAGCGGACCAGCCGGGTGGCCGGTGTGCTCACCGAGGACGTCGGTCAGCTGGGCGCGTTCTTCGCGACCTCGGCCAACGACGTGCTGCACCTGGGCACCAGTCTGGCCGTCCTGGTGCCGGTGTTCCTGCTGATGGCGCCGCAGATCGCCTGGATCGCGTTCCTGCCCATCCCGGTCATCGCCTGGCTCTCCTTCCGCTACCAGGAGAAGGTCGCGGGCGACTACGCCGTCTCCGGTGAGCACCGGGCCAGGTTGCACAGCCAGCTGGTCAACACGCTGGAGGCCGGTGCCACGGTCAAGAGCTTCTGCACCGAGGACTACGAGGCCGAACGCATCGACGGGTTGAGCGCGGTCGCCCAGGACAGCCGGCACCAGACCGACCGGAGCACGATCCGCCACGCCGAGACCGTCCGGGCCTGCACGACCGCCTCGATGGCCGGCACCCTGCTGGTCGGCGGCCGCGCGGTGCTCAACGGCACGCTGCGCTTCGAGGTGTTCAGCCCGTTGATCGGGCTGCCCCAGATGGTGCTGTTCCGGATGAGCCGGCTCGGCGGCATCGTCGACCAGTACCAGCGCACCCTGGCCGCCTACGACCGGGTCCAGCGGCTGCGGGCCCTGCCGGTGGAGGCCGAGGGGACCGGCGGGCCGCTCGACGTCGAGACGGTGAAGGGCGAGATCGTCCTCGACGGTGTGACCTTCGCCTACCCGGGCCGGCCGCCGGCGCTGGAGGACCTCTCGCTGACCATCCCCGCCGGGCAGGTCACCGCCCTCGTCGGCGCCACCGGCTCCGGCAAGACGACCATCGCCAAGCTGCTGATGCGCTTCCAGGACGCGGACTCCGGCGCTGTGCTGCTCGACGGGAGGGACGTGTCCGAGGTGCCGCGCCGCGACCTGCGCCACGCGATCGGGTTCGTCGCCCAGGACCCGTTCCTCTTCGACGGAACCATCGCCGACAACATCCGCTACGGCAGCTTCGCCGCCTCGGACGAGGCCGTCGTCGAAGCGGCCGCGACGGCCGAGGCGCACACCTTCATCGCGACGCTGCCGGACGGCTACGACACGGTGATCGGCGAACGCGGCGCCGCCCTCTCGGGCGGCCAGCGGCAGCGGATCGCCCTGGCCCGGGCGATCCTCAAGGACGCGCCGGTCGTCATCCTCGACGAGGCCACCTCCGCCGTGGACAACGAGACCGAGGCCGCCATCCAGCGCACGCTCCGGGCCTTCGCGACCGACCGGACGATGGTCATCATCGCCCACCGGCTCTCCACCGTCCGCCATGCCGACCGGATCTACGTCATGGACAAGGGCGGCGTGGTGGCCGAACAGGGCACCCACGACGGACTCCTCGCCCGGCACGGACTCTACGCATCCCTCTGGCAGCTCCAGGCCGGCGAACTCGCCGCCTGACCGCAGCAGGCCGCCCTGCCCGCCGACCGCGTGACGCCACCGCGGTCGGCGTGGCCCGGCGTGCCCCGCGCGCATGCCCGCCCACACTTCTGGAGGTACCCCCATGTCCCGTCGCGACGGCGACGCCCTTCCCCTGACCGGGGCCCAGCGCGAGATCTGGCTCGCCGAGCAACGCTCCCGGACACCGATTCCCGGCTACCGCGTCGGTGAGTGCCTGGAGATCCACGGGCCGGTCGACCCGGAGCTGTTCGAGACCGCACTTCGCCGGGTGGTCGACGAGGTCGACGCCCTGCACGTGACCTTCGTCGACGAGGGCGAGGGCCCGCGCCAGGTCCTCCGTGAGACCTGGGACTGGGCGCCGGTACACCTGGATCTCAGCGGGGAGCCCGTACCCCGTGAGGCGGCCATGGAGTGGATGGAGCGGGACCTGCTGCGCCCGCTGGACCTCGCGCGCGACCCGCTGTTCGGGCACGCTCTGGTCCGGCTGTCGCCGACCGAGTATCTCTGGTACCTGAACTACCACCACGTGGTGCTGGACGCGATCAGCAGCTCCATGGTCCGCCAGCGGGTCGGCGAGGTGTACTCGGCGCTCGCCGAGGACGGTGCCGTGCCGCCATCGCCGTTCGGCTCGCTACGGGACCTGGTCGACAGCGACGAGGCCTACCGTGCGTCGGCGGACTTCACCGCCGACCGCTCCTACTGGACGGAACGCTTCGCCGACCGGCCGGGACCGACGCGGCTGACCCGCACGGCCCCGGCCGACCCGGACCGCGCGCTCCGGTTGGCCGAGGAGCGGGAACTGCGGCGCCCGGACGCGCTGCGCGCGGCGGCGGGAAGGATCGGCGTCCGCTGGTCCCGCCTGGTGGTCGCGGCGGCGGCGCTCTACGCACATCGGCTGACCGGAACGCAGGACGTGGTGCTCGCCCTACCCGTCACGGCCCGTCGGTCCGCCGACCGCGACCTGATGTCGGTGCCGGGCACGATGTCCAACGTGGTGCCCCTGCGGCTGACGGTACGACCGGACATGCCGTGGCGCGACCTCGTCGCCCAGGCGGCGCGGGAGGTCGAGGCGGCCGTCGCACACGAGCGGTACCGGAGCGAGGACCTGCTGCGGGACCTCGGGGCCCCGGGCAGCATCGGGACGGCGTTCCCGCTGATCGTCAACATCATGGCGTTCAACTCCCGGCCGACCTTCGCCGGTCACCCCGCCTCCGTGCACCACTTCGTGTCGGGGTCGACCAGCGACCTGGCCGTCTGGGTGTTCGACTACCGGGACGGCAACCCGCCGTTGCTCAGGCTCCACGGCTCGCCCGAGGCGTACGGTGAGGACGACCTCGCCGCCCATCAGCAGCGGCTGATCTCCCTGCTCGACGCCGTCGCGGACTGGGACCCGGACGAGGTGCTGGGCCGGATCGACCTGCTCACGGCCGAGGAGCACCACCAGGTGGCGGCCCTCGGCACCGGGCCGACGGTGGAACTCCCGGCCGAGACCCTGCCGGAGCTGTTCCGCAAGCATGTGCGGGCGACGCCGGACCTGGTGGCGCTGGTGTGCGGGGACGTTTCCCTGACCTATGCGGAGCTGGACGAGCGGGCGAACCGGCTGGCGAACGCCCTGGTCGCCCGGGGCGCGGGGCCGGAGCGGCTGGTGGCGGTCGCCCTCCCGAGGTCGGCCGAACTGGTCGTGGCGATCCTCGCGGTGCTCAAGACCGGGGCGGCCTACGTCCCGCTCGATCCCGAGTACCCGGCCGCCCGGATCGCCCTCCTGCTCGATGACGCACGCCCGGCCCTGCTGGTGACCGACACCCTCAGCGAGGGCAGGCTGCCGGGGAAGGGTTCCGTCGACCGGCTGGTCATCGACGACCCGGCTACGGCCGAGCTGGTGGGTGGTCTGTCAGCGGCTGACCCGATGGCGGCCGTCGACCCGGGCCACCCGGCGTACGTCATCTTCACCTCCGGCTCCACCGGCAGGCCCAAGGGCGTGGTGCCGACCCACGGCGGCCTGCTCAACCTGCTCACCGACCTCCGGCAGGCGCACCTCCCGCCGGTGACCGACGAACGGCAGCGACTGCGGATCGCCCTGACCACGTCGGTGTCGTTCGACGCGTCGTGGAACCAGTTGCTTGCCCTGTTCGCGGGGCACGAGCTGCACGTCCTGGACTACGAGACCTGGACCGACCCCGACGCCTTCGTCGGCTACGCGGCGCGCCGCGGGCTGGACTACATCGAAGCCACCCCTTCCTACCTGCACGTCCTGGTCGCCCACGGGCTCCTGGGCGACCAGAGGTGGCGTCCGGCGCTGGTGGCGGCCGGTGGCGAGGCCGTCCCGGAGCGGCTGTGGGAAGAACTGCGGGCGGCGGACGGGGTCTCCTGCCTCAACCTCTACGGACCGTCCGAGTGCACCGTCAACCCGGTGGTCGCCTCCGTGGGGTCGAGTCCGCTCCCGGTCATCGGCCGGCCCGCCGGCAACGTCCGACTGTACGTGCTCGACGGCGCCCTGCGGCCGCTGCCGGCCGGTACGCCGGGCGAGCTGTACATCGCCGGGCCCTGCCTGGCCCGCGGCTACCTGAACCGGCCGGGCCTGACCGCCGGGCGGTTCGTGGCGGACCCGTTCGGTCCGATTGGCACGCGGATGTACCGCACCGGGGACCTGGTGCGGTGGGGTGCAGACCGGAACCTGGAGTTCCTCGGGCGCACGGACGATCAGGTCAAGGTCCGGGGCTTCCGGGTGGAGCTCGGCGAAGTCGAGGCCGTCCTCGCCGAGCACCCGCAGGTCGCCCGGGCCGCCGCCATGGTGCGTACCGAGGACGAGCCCCGACTGGTCGCCTACGCCGTCGCCGAGCCCGGCGCCACGGTCACCGGCACCGCCCTGCGCGAACACCTCCGGGAGCGGCTGCCCAAGCACATGGTGCCGTCCATCGTCGTGCTGCTGGACGCCCTGCCCCTGACTCCCAACGGCAAGCTCGACCGGCGTGCCCTCCCCGCGCCCGACCGGCAGCCCGCCGACCCGGGCCGTGCTCCGCGCACCGCGACCGAGCACCTGCTCGCCGGGCTGTTCGCCGAGGTGCTCGGCGTGCCGGAGGTCGGCGCCGACGACGACTTCTTCGACCTCGGCGGGCACTCCCTGCTGGCCACCCGGCTGGTCGCCCGGGCCCGGTCGGTGCTGGGCGTGGAGCTGGGGCTGCGCGACCTGTTCGACGCGCCGACGGTGGCGGAACTGGCGGCGGCGGTGGACATCGCCGGCCGGGCGCGGCCCGCGCTGTCGCGACGCGAGCGTCCCGACACGGTGCCGCTGTCCTTCGCGCAGCGCCGGCTGTGGTTCCTGCACCGCATGGAGGGCCCGAGCGCCACCTACAACATCCCGCTGGCGCTGCGCCTCGGCGGAACCCTCGACGAGCGGGCCCTGGAGGCGGCCCTGACGGACCTGGTCGAGCGGCACGAGAGCCTGCGCACCGTCTTCCCCGTGGCCGACGGCGTTCCGTACCAGCGGGTGCTGGAGGCCGACGAGGCCCGGCCGCGGTTGCGGGTGACCGAGGGCGGCGAGCGCGACCTGCCGCAGCGGCTGGCGGAGGCGGCGCGGTACGGCTTCGAGCTCTCCGACGAGCCACCGCTGCGTGCCGAGCTCTTCCGGCTCGGCACCGAGGACCACGTGCTGCTGCTGGTGGTGCACCACATCGCCGGTGACGGCTGGTCGGCGGGCCCGCTCCTGCGGGACCTGCGGACCGCCTACGCGGCCCGTACCGAGGGGGCGAAGCCGGAGTGGTCGCCACTGCCGGTCCAGTACGCCGACTACGCCCTCTGGCAGCGGGAGCTGCTCGGTGACGGCTCGGACCCGGACAGCCTGCTGAGCGGCCAGCTCGCGTACTGGCGGGGGCAGTTGGCGGACCTGCCCGAGCAGGTGGAGCTGCCCTTCGACCGGCCCCGCCCGGCGGTGATGTCCTACCGGGGTGCCCACCTGCCGGTGCAGGTCGACGCCGAGCTGCACGAGGGCCTGCGCGAGCTCGCCCGCGACGGTGGCGCCAGCCTCTTCATGGTGCTCCAGGCCGGTCTGGCCGCCCTTCTGGGCAAGCTCGGCGCCGGCACCGACGTCCCGATCGGCACGCCGATCGCGGGACGCACCGACGAGGCGTTGGACGACCTGGTCGGATTCTTCGTCAACACCCTGGTGCTGCGCACCGACCTGTCCGGCGACCCGTCGTTCACCGAACTGCTGGGCCGGGTGCGCTCCGACGCGCTGGCCGCGTACGCGCACCAGGATGTGCCGTTCGAGCACCTCGTGGAGGCACTGAACCCGACCCGGACACTGGCGCACCACCCCCTGTTCCAGACCATGCTCGCCCTGCAGAACGCCCCGCTCGGCGCCTTCGACCTGCCGGGGCTGCGGGTGACGACCGACCTGGTGCACACCGGCACGGCCAAGTGCGACCTGACCTTCATCCTGGCCGAACAGCCGGGTACGGAGGGGCTGTCGGGCGTGGTCGAGTACAGCACCGACCTGTTCGACGAGGGCACCGTGGCGGGGATCGTCGACCGGTGGCTGCGGCTGCTGCGCGCCGTCGTCGCCGACCCCGGTCGGCGGATCGGCCGGGTGGACGTGCTGTCCGCCGAGGAGCTCCGCGCGCTCCTGCCGGCCGAGGCCGACCGGAGCGGGGAACAGCCGGAGAGCAGTCTGACCGCGCTGTTCGAGCGGCAGGTGCGGGCCGACCCGGCCGCGGTCGCCCTCACGGACGGCGAAGTCAACCTGACGTACGGCGAGCTGAACGCCCGGGCCAACCGGCTCGCGCACGCGCTGATCGGCCGGGGTGTCGGTCCGGAGCAGTTGGTGGCACTGGCGCTGCCGCGCTCGGCCGAGCTGGTCGTGGCGGTACTGGCGGTGCTCAAGGCCGGCGGCGCCTACGTGCCGGTGGACCCGCAGTACCCGGCGGCCCGGATCTCCTACCTGCTCCAGGACGCCCGCCCCGCGCTGTTGCTGACGACTCATCAGATCGGTGACCTGCCCGGCGCGGAGTCCGTGGACCGGCTCCTGCTGGACACCGCCGACCTGGACGGCCTGCCGGACACAGACCCCGCCGTCGCCGTCGATCCCGGTCACCCGGCGTACGTCATCTACACCTCGGGCTCCACCGGGAAGCCCAAGGGCGTGGTGGTCCCGCACCGCAACGTGGTGCGGCTGTTCGGCACCACGCGGGCGCTGTTCGACTTCACCGCCGACGACGTCTGGACCCTCTTCCACTCCTACGCCTTCGACTTCTCGGTGTGGGAGCTGTGGGGCGCGCTGCTGCACGGCGGCCGCCTCGTGGTCGTGGACCACGAGACCAGCCGCTCGCCCGGCCGGTTCCTGGAGCTCCTCGCCCGCGAGCGGGTGACGGTGCTCAACCAGACGCCGTCCGCCTTCTACCAGCTGATGCAGGCCGACGCCGAGCACCCGAGCGAACTCGCCATGAGGACCGTCGTGTTCGGCGGCGAGGCCCTGGAGCCCGCCCGCCTGGCGCCCTGGTACGAACGGCACCCGGACGACGCGCCGCGGCTGGTCAACATGTACGGCATCACCGAGACCACGGTGCACGTCACGTACGCCGCGCTCGACCGGTCCGGCACCGCCGCCGGCCGGATCGGCGCGGCCCTCCCGGACCTGCGGACGTACGTGCTCGACGACGGCCTGCGGCCGGTGGCCCCGGGCGTGCCCGGGGAGCTGTACGTCGCGGGCCCGGGGCTGGCGCGCGGCTACCTGAACCGGCCGGGCCTGACCGCCGGGCGGTTCGTCGCCGACCCGTTCGGACCGCAGGGGTCGCGGATGTACCGCACCGGCGACGTGGTGCGCCGGGCTGCGGAAGGCAGCCTGAGCTACGTCGGCCGGGCCGACCAGCAGGTGAAGGTCCGCGGCTTCCGGATCGAGCTCGGAGAGATCGAGGCGGCCCTGGCCGCGCACCCCGGCGTCGCCCAGACCGCCGTCCTCGCCCGGCAGGACCGGGCCGACGACACCCGCCTGGTCGCCTACCTGGTCCCGGCCGCCGGTGCCGCACCGCGCCCGGCCGACCTGCGTGAGCACCTGACCGAGCGGCTGCCGGAGCACATGGTGCCGTCGGCGTACGTCGTGCTGGACGCGCTGCCGTTGACCGCCAACGGCAAGCTGGACCACCGGGCCCTGCCCGCCCCCGACCTCGCCCCGGTGGTCACCGGTCGCGCGCCGCGCACCCCGCGGGAGCAGGTCCTCTGCGAGCTGTTCGCCGAGGTCCTGGGCGTGGCGTCGGCCGGCGTCGAGGACGGCTTCTTCGACCTGGGCGGGCACTCCCTGCTCGCCACCCGCCTGGCCGCCCGGATCCGTGCGACGCTCGGCGTGGAGATGCCGCTGCGCACCCTGTTCGAGGCGCCGACCCCGGCCGGCCTGGCCGCCGCACTGACGGCGGCCGGACCGGCGCAGGCGGCGCTGGTACGGCGCGAGCGCCCCGAGCTGGTCCCGCTGTCGTTCGCGCAGCGGCGGCTCTGGTTCCTGCACCAGCTGGACGGCACCGGCGCGAACTACCACATCTCCCTGGCCTGGCGGCTGTCCGGGGACCTGGACCGCCGGGCAATGGAGGCAGCCCTCGCGGACGTGGTCGGGCGGCACGAGAGCCTGCGGACCGTCTACCCGGCCGTCGACGGTGTCCCGTACCAGCAGGTGCTGGGCGTCGTGGCGGCCCGCCCGCGGCTGCTCGTGCGCCGGACCGCCGAGGCCGAGCTGTCCGCCCTGATGGCGGCGGCGACGGACCGGCCGTTCGACCTGGCGGGTGATGCGCCGCTGCGGGCCGGCCTGTTCGAGCTGGCGTCGGACGAGCACGTGCTCCAGGTGGTGCTCCACCACATCGCGGGTGACGGCTGGTCGCTGGGCCCGCTCGCGCAGGACCTGACCGCCGCCTACGCGGCGCGCTGCCGCGGCGAGGCGCCGCGCTGGAAGAGCCTGCCGGTCCAGTACACCGACTACACCCTCTGGCAGCATGAGCTGCTCGGCGAATCCACTGACCCGGACAGTCCGTTCGCCCGCCAGGCGGCCTACTGGACACGGCAGTTGGCCGGTCTCCCGGAGCGGATCCAGCTGCCCGCCGACCGGCCCCGCCCGGCGGCCGCCTCGCGCCGGGGCGGCTTCGTGCACGCCGGACTGGACGCCGAGCTGCACCGCGGTCTGCGCGAGCTCGCCCGCGAGCACGGCACCAGTCTCTTCATGGTCCTCCAGGCCGGCCTGGCGGCGCTGCTGAGCAAGCTCGGCGCGGGCGACGACATCCCGGTCGGCAGCCCGGTCGCCGGCCGGACCGACCAGGCGCTGGACGAGCTGGTCGGCTACTTCGTCAACACCCTGGTCCTCCGCACCGACACCTCGGGCGATCCGACCTTCGCCGAGCTGCTGGGCCGGGTCCGGGACACCTCGCTGGCCGGGTACGCCCACCAGGACCTGCCGTTCGAGCACCTGGTCGAAGCCCTCAACCCGGTGCGCTCGCTGGCGCACCACCCGCTGTTCCAGGTCATGCTGGTGCTGCAGAACGCGCCCCGGGCCGACTTCGCGCCACCCGGGCTGCACGTCGAAGACATGCCGTTGACCACGACCACCGCGAAGCTCGACCTGATCTTCACCATGTCCGAGCGCCAGGCGCAGGACGGCACCCCGGAGGGGATCGACGGGCTCGTCGAGTACGCCGGCGACCTCTACGACCCGGCCACCGTCGAGACGATGTTCGGCCGCTGGGAGCGGCTGCTCCGCGTCGCGGTCACCGACCCGCAGCAGCGGCTCAGCCGGTTCGGCGTGCTCTCCGCGGAGGAACGCGATGACCTGACGGCACTGGGCACCGGACCGGAGGTGGAGCTTCCGGCCGCGAGCGTGCCGGAGCTGTTCCGGGCGCAGGTGCGGGCGACGCCGGACCTGGTGGCGCTGGTGTGCGGGGACGTCTCGCTGACGTACGAGGAGTTGGACGAGCGGGCGAACCGGCTGGCGCACGCCCTGGTCTCGCGGGGCGCGGGGCCGGAGCGGCTGGTGGCGGTGGCCCTGCCGAGGTCGGCCGAGCTGGTGGTGGCGATCCTCGCGGTGCTGCGGACGGGGGCGGCCTACGTCCCGGTCGATCCCGAGTACCCGGCCGCGCGGATCGGGCACATGCTGGAGGACGCCGGCCCGGTCCTGGTGGTGACCGACGCCCGGACCCGGGACCGGCTGCCGGAGGCCGGCCCGGCCGGGTGGCTGGTGCTCGACGACCCGGCGACGGCCGCCCTGGTGGCCGACTGCCCGGCGACGGACCCGCTGGTCGCCGTCGACCCCAGGCACCCGGCCTACGTGATCTACACCTCCGGCTCCACCGGCAGGCCCAAGGGCGTGGTGTCGACCCACGGCGGCCTGCTCAACCTCTTCGTCAGCCAGCGGCCGCTGCTGTTCCCCCGGCGGACGAAGGAACGGCTGCGCATCGGGCTGACCACCTCGGTGTCGTTCGACGCCTCCTGCGACCAGCTGTCCAGCCTGTACGCGGGCCACGAACTGCACGTCCTGGACGAGGCGACCTGGTCCGACCCGGACGCCTTCGTCGACTACGTCACGCGCGTCGGCCTGGACTACGTCAACGCCACCCCGTCCTACCTGCACGTGCTCGTCGCACGGGGGCTCCTGGACGACCCGGGGCGCCGTCCCGCGGTGGTCTCGATGGGCGGGGAGGCCGTTCCGGAGCAGCTGTGGGAGCGGCTGCGGGCGGTCGAGGGCGTGTCCTGCCTGAACTACTACGGGCCGACCGAATGCACGGTGGACGCCGTCGTCGCACCGCTGGGATCGAGTCCGCGCCCGGTGATCGGCCGGCCGCTCGGGGGCATCCGGCTGTACGTCCTCGACAGCACGCTGCAGCCGGTGCCCGCGGGCGTGGCGGGCGAGCTGCACCTCGCCGGAGCGGGCCTGGCCCGCGGCTACCTGAACCGGCCGGCGCTCACCGCGGGGCGGTTCGTGGCGGACCCGTTCGGTCCGAGCGGCACGCGGATGTACCGCACCGGCGACCTGGTGCGCTGGGGCGCCGACCGGAACCTGGAGTTCCTCGGCCGGACCGACGACCAGGTCAAGGTCCGGGGCTTCCGGATCGAACTCGGCGAGATCGAGGCGGCGCTGGCGGAACACCCGCAGGTCGCCCAGGTCGCGGTGACCGTCCGGGAGGACCGGGTCGGGGACGCGCGGCTGGTCGCCTACCCGGTGGCCGTCGCCGGGGCGGAACTCCAGCCGGAGGAGCTGCGGGCACACCTGCGCGAGCGACTGCCGGACCACATGGTCCCGGCCGCCTTCGTGCCCCTGGAGGGCCTGCCGCTGACAGCCACCGGCAAGCTGGACCGGCGCGCGCTGCCCGCACCCGTCCACACCGCCGTGCGGACCGGCCGGGCCCCGCGCACCCCTCAGGAGCAGGTCCTCGCGGAGCTGTTCGCCGAGGTACTGGGCGTCGCCGAGGTCGGCGCCGACGACGACTTCTTCGACCTCGGCGGGCACTCCCTGCTCGCCACCCGGCTGGTCGCCAGGGCGCGTGCCGCCCTCGGGGTGGAACTGGAGCTGCGCGCCCTCTTCGAGACGCCGACGGTGGCCGGGCTGGCCGCCGGGCTCGGCGGGGCCGGCCGGGCGAGGCTCGCGCTGCGCCGCGCGGAGCGGCCCGAGACGGTCTCGCTGTCCTTCGCCCAGCGACGGCTGTGGTTCCTGCACCAGCTGGAGGACGCCGGCTCCGTCTACAACATGCCGCTGGCGTGGCGGCTGACCGGCGACCTGGACCAGGACGCCCTGCGGGCGGCGCTCGGCGACGTCGTCGCCCGGCACGAGAGCCTGCGCACGATCTACCCCCAGGTCGACGGCGTCCCCCGCCAGGAGGTGCTGGACGCCCGAACGGCACCACCCCGACTGGCCGTCACCCGCGTGGGTGAGGCGGACCTGACGGAGCTGCTGACGGCAGCGGCGGCGAACGGATTCGACCTCGCGACCCAACCGCCGCTGCGCGCAGAGCTGTTCGAGCTGGCGCCGGACGAGCACGTGCTGCTGGTGGTGATGCACCACATCGCGGGTGACGGCTGGTCGCTGGGCCCGTTGTCCGCCGACCTGGCCACCGCGTACGCGGCACGCCGCCGGGGCGAGGAGCCGCAGTGGGCTCCGCTGCCCGTGCAGTACGCCGACTACACCCTGTGGCAGAACCGGCTGCTCGGCGACGCGGCCGACCCGGACAGCCTGTTCGCCCGCCAGGCGGACCACTGGACGCGGACCCTGGCGGGCCTGCCGGAGCAGATCCCCCTCCCTGCCGACCGCCACCGCCCTGCGGCGCCCTCCTACTCCGGTGGCCACCTCGACGTCGAACTGGACCCGGAACTGCACGCCGGCCTGGTCCGGTTGGGCCGGGAGCACGGTGCCAGCGTGTACATGGTGCTGCAGGCCGCCCTGGCATCGCTGCTGGACAAACTCGGCGCGGGCACGGACATCCCGGTCGGCAGCCTGGTCGCCGGCCGGACGGACCAGGCGCTGGACGAGCTCGTCGGGTTCTTCGTCAACACCCTGGTGCTGCGCACCGACACCTCGGGCGACCCGACCTTCGCGGAGCTGCTGGCCAGGGTCCGGGAGGGCGCGTTGGCCGCCTACGCTCACCAGGACCTGCCGTTCGAGCACGTCGTCGAGGCCCTCAACCCGGCCCGGTCGTCGGCCCGCCAGCCGCTGTTCCAGGTGCTGCTCGCGCTGCAGAACGTGCCCCGCACCGAGTTCGCGCTGGACGGTCTGGGCTCCGAGATCCTCCTGGTGCGCACGCCCACCGCGATGTTCGACCTCGGCTTCCACCTGCTGGAGCGCGGCGGCACCGGCGGGCCGGCCGAGGGCATCGTCGGGCGGGTCGAGTACAGCACCGACCTGTTCGACCGCGCCACGGTGGAGACGCTGTTCGCCCGGTGGCTGCGGCTGCTGGCGGCGGTGGTCGCCGAGCCGGAGCGGCCGCTGAGCCGGATCGAGGTCCTCACCACCGAGGAGCGGCACGAGCTGCTGGTCGCCCGCAACGACACCGCCCGCCCCGTCCCCACGGCTGATCTGCCCGCGCTGTTCGAGGCGCGGGTCCGGGCGACCCCGGAGGCTCCGGCCGTGGTGTTCGAGGGCACCGAGCTGACCTACCGCGAGCTGAACCGCCGGGCCAACCGCCTGGCCCACGCGCTGATCGCACGCGGCGTCGGACCGGAGCAGGTCGTCGCGCTGCGGCTGCCGCGTTCGGCCGAGCTGGTGGTGGCCGTCCTCGCGGTGCTCAAGACGGGCGCGGCGTACCTGCCGGTCGACCCGGACTACCCGGCCGCCCGGATCGCGTACATGCTGGAGGACGCGGGCCCGGCCGTGGTGCTCGACGACCTCGCCGCCGTCACGGCGGACGGGGACCTGCCGGAGCACGACCCGGCCGTGGCCGTGGACGGGCGCCGTCCCGCCTACGTCATCTACACCTCCGGCTCCACCGGCCGGCCCAAGGCCGTGGTGATGCCCGCCGCCGGGCTGCTGAACCTGCTGGAGTGGCACCATGAGGTCGTCGGCGGTGAACCCGGCACGCGCACCGCGCAGTTCACCGCGATCAGCTTCGACGTCTCGGTGCAGGAGGTGCTCTCCGCACTGCTCTACGGCAAGACGCTGGTGGTGCCGACCGAGGAGCAGCGCCGCAGCGCCGAGCTGTTCGCCCACTGGCTGGACCGGCACGAGGTGGCCGAGCTGTTCGCGCCGAACCTCGTGGTCGAGGCACTCGCCGAGGCCGCGGAGGAGGCCGGGCTGGACCTGTCGGCCCTCCGGCTGGTGGCCCAGGCCGGCGAGGCGATGCGCCTGGGCGGTGCGGTGCGCCGCTTCCAGGCCCGTCGGCCGGGCCGGGTGCTGCACAACCACTACGGGCCCGCCGAGACCCATGTGATCACCGCCTACTCGCTGCCGGCCGACCCCGCCGGCTGCCCGTCGCCGGTGCCGATCGGCCGCCCGATCGCCAACTGCCAGGTGTACGTGCTGGATTCGGCGCTTCGACCGGTAGCCCCCGGGGTGCTGGGCGAGCTGTACCTCGCCGGGGCGGGGCTGGCCCGTGGCTACCTGAACCGGCCCGGGCTCACCGCCGGGCGCTTCGTCGCCAACCCGTACGGTCCGGCCGGTGCCCGGATGTACCGCACCGGCGACCTGGTGCGCTGGCGTGCCGACGGCGAGCTGGAGTTCGCCGGGCGGGTGGACCACCAGGTGAAGGTCCGCGGGTTCCGGGTCGAGCCGGGCGAGATCGAGGCCGAGCTGACGGCGCATCCGGGCGTCGCCCAGGTCGCGGTGCTCGCCCGGGAGGACCGGATCGTCGCGTACGTCGTCCCGGTGGCCGGGAGCGGGGCGACCGCGGCGGCGCTGACGGCGTACCTGCGCGGCCGGGTGCCGGAGTACCTGGTGCCGTCGGCGTTCGTGCTGCTGGAAGCGCTGCCGCTGACGCCGAACGGGAAGCTGGACCGGGCGGCGCTGCCGGCGCCCGAGGCCACGACCAGGGAGACCGGCCGGGCGCCGCGCACGCCGCAGGAGCAGATCCTGTGCGAGCTGTTCGCGGAGGTGCTGGGCCGGGGCCAGGTCGGGGTCGACGACGACTTCTTCGACCTGGGCGGGCACTCGCTGCTGGCCACCCGGCTGGTCTCCCGGGTCCGGGCGACCCTCGGGGTCGAGCTGGAGCTGCGTCGCCTGTTCCGGACGCCGACACCGGCCGGGCTCGCGGCCGGGCTGCACGACGCCGCCACCGCGCGGCAGGCCCTGGTGCCCCGGCCCCGCCGTGAGCCCATGCCGCTGTCCTTTGCCCAGCGCCGGCTCTGGTTCCTCCAGCAGTTCGGGGCACCGAGCGCCACCTACCACATGCCGCTGGCCCTGCGGCTGAGCGGCGAGCTCGACCGGGACGCGCTGAGCGCCGCGCTCACCGACGTGCTGGCCCGGCACGAGACCCTGCGGACCGTCTTCCCGCACATCGCGGGCATCCCGCACCAGCGGGTGCTGGACCCCGCGGAGGTGCCCGTCCCGCTGACCGTGCGGGCGGTCGGCGAGGCGGAGCTGCCCGCCCTGCTGCGCGAGGCGGCGGTGCGCGCCTTCGACCTGACCTCGGAAGTACCGCTGCGGGCGGAGCTGTTCGCGGTCGCGCCGGACGAGCACGTACTGCTGCTGGTGATGCACCACATCGCCGGTGACGGCTGGTCCATGGGCCCGCTGGCCCGTGACCTGGCCACCGCCTACGCCGCCCGGCGGGATGGGGGGTCACCCGCCTGGCCGCCGCTGCCGGTGACGTACGGCGACTACACACTGTGGCAGCACGAGATCCTCGGCGACGAGCACGACGGGGACAGCCTCTTCGCCCGGCAGGTCCGGTACTGGAGCGAGGAGCTGGCCGGGCTGCCCGAGCAGCTGCAACTGCCGGTCGACCGGCCCCGCCCGGCCACCATGTCGTACGGCGGCGACCTGCTGGAACTCCGGATCGACGCCGAACTGCACGCCGCCCTCCTGGGGTTGGCGCGACGGTCGGGGGCCAGCCTGTTCATGGTGCTGCAGGCGGCGCTGGCGGCGCTGTACACGCGGCTGGGCGCGGGCACGGACATTCCGATCGGCAGCCCGATCGCGGGCCGGACCGACGAGGCGCTGGACGAGTTGGTCGGGTTCTTCGTGAACACGCTGGTGCTGCGCACCGACACGAGCGGTGATCCGAGCTTCGGCGAACTGCTGGGGCGGGTGCGGGAGACGGCGCTGTCGGCGTACGCGCACCAGGACGTGCCGTTCGAGCACTTGGTGGAGGTGCTGAACCCGTCCCGGTCGCTGTCGCACCACCCGTTGTTCCAGACCGGGCTGGTGGTGCAGAACGCGCCCGGCGGGGACTTCCGGCTGCCCGGCATGCGGGTCTCCGGGGTGAGCGTGCTCACCGGGACCGCGCGGCTCGACCTGACCTTCGGGTTCGCGGAGGAGCACGGGCCCGACGGCGCGCCGGCCGGGCTCAGCGGTGCGGTCGAGTACAGCACCGACCTGTTCGACCGTTCGACGGTCGAGGCCCTGGTCGCCCGGTGGACCAGGCTGCTGGCCGCGGTCGCCGCCGCGCCCGACCAGCCGATCGGCGGGATCGAGCTGCTGTCGGCCGAGGAGCGCCGCGAGCTGCTGCCCGCCGTCGAGGGCGGGGCGGCCGGGGTGAGCCTGCCGGAACTGTTCGCCGCGCAGGTGGCGGTGGTGCCGGACGAGGTCGCGCTGGTGTGTGGTGACGCGGAGTTGACGTACCGGGAGTTGAACTCCCGGGCGAACCGGTTCGCGCATGCGTTGGTCGCGCGGGGTGTGGGTCCTGAGCAGGTCGTGGCGGTGGCGTTGCCGCGTTCGGTGGAGTCGGTGGTGGCGGTCCTGGGTGTGCTGAAGGCCGGGGCGGCGTACCTGCCGGTGGATCCGGCGTACCCGCGGGCGCGGATCGACTTCATGCTGGCGGACGCCCGTCCTTCGGTGGTGGTCGACGACCCGGCGATGGTGGGCGACGCAGACCGGCCGGACACGGATCCGGTGGTCGCGCTCGACGTCCGGTACCCGGCGTACGTGATCTACACCTCGGGTTCGACCGGTCGCCCCAAGGGCGTGGTGGTGAGCCACGGCGGGGTGTCGGGTCTGGTGGCGGCGCAGGTCGAGCGGCTCGGCGTGGCGCCGGGCAGCCGCGTCCTCCAGTTCGCCTCGCCCAGCTTCGACGCGTCGTTCTGGGACCTGTGCAGCGCCCTGCTGACCGGCGCCACCCTCGTGCTCGCCCCGTCCGGGGCCCCGCTGGAGGCCCTGACGGACCGCCGGCTCGACGTCACCCATGTGACCCTGCCGCCCTCGGCCCTGGCCGCGCTGGACGGCGCCGACCTCGCGGCCGGCACCCTGGTGGTGGCGGGTGAGGCGTGCCCGCCGGAGCTGGTGGCGCGCTGGGCGCCGGGTCGGCGGATGGTCAACGCGTACGGTCCGACGGAGACGACGGTGTGCGCGACGATGAGCGACCCGCTGGCGGCGGGCTCCGGCGTGCCGCCGATCGGCCGGCCGGTCGCGGGCTTCCGGGTGTACGTGCTGGACGAGCGACTGCGCCTCGTAGCACCGGGTGTGGCAGGGGAGTTGTACGTCGCGGGGCCGGGTCTGGCGCGCGGCTACCTGAACCGGCCGTCCCTGACGGCGGGGCGCTTCGTCGCCTGCCCGTTCGGGGCGGGTGGTGACCGGATGTACCGCACCGGGGACGTGGTGCGGCGCCGGGCGGACGGTGAGCTGGAGTACGTCGGCCGCGCCGACCAGCAGGTGAAGGTGCGCGGCTTCCGCGTCGAACTCGGCGAGGTCGAGGCCGCCCTGGCCGAGTACCCCGCCGTCGCCCAGGCCGCGGTCGTGGCCCAGGGCGACCGGCTCGTCGGCTACGTCACGGCTCGTCCGGACGCGACCGTCCGTCCGGCGGAGCTGGCGGCACACCTGCGCGACCGGCTGCCCGACTACCTGGTGCCGGCCGTGTTCACGGTGCTGGACGTGCTGCCGCTGACGCCCAACGGCAAGCTGGACCGCGCCGCGCTGCCCGCACCCGACCTCGGTTCGGCCGAGGTCGGCCGGGCGCCGCGCACGCCGCAGGAGCAGATCCTGTGCGAGCTGTTCGCCGAGGTGCTGGGCCGGGGCCAGGTCGGTGTCGACGACGACTTCTTCGACCTCGGCGGGCACTCCCTGCTCGCCACCCGGCTGGCCGCTCGGGTGCGCTCGGTCCTCGGCGTGGAGCTCGGGCTGCGCGCGCTCTTCCAGGCGCCCACGGTGGCGGGTCTGGCGGGGGCGCTGACGGAGTCCGGCAGTGCCCGCCCGACGCTGACCGCGCGGGAGCGGCCGGAGGCCGTGCCGCTGTCCTTCGCCCAGCGTCGGCTCTGGTTCATGCACCGCATGGACGGCAGCGCCGCGACCTACCACATCCCGCTGGCGCTCCAGCTGACCGGAACGCTCGACCGGGCGGCGCTGGACGAGGCGCTGGCCGACGTGGTGGCCCGGCACGAGAGCCTGCGGACGGTGTTCCCGGAAGTGGGCGGCGTCCCGTGCCAGCGGGTCCTGGACCCGGCCGAGGCCCGGCCCCGGGCCGGGCTGACCAAGGTCTCGCAGGCCGAACTGCACCACTGGCTCGCCGAGTTCGCCCGGCGGCCCTTCGACCTGGCGGCGGAACCGCCGCTGAGGGCTGAGCTGTTCGCGGTCGCGCCGGACGAGCACGTGCTGCTGCTGGTGATGCACCACATCGCCGGTGACGGCTGGTCCACCGGCCCGCTGGCCCGTGACCTGGCCGAGGCCTACGCCGCCCGCTGCCAGGGCCGCGAGCCGGACCGCGACGCTCTGCCGGTGCAGTACGCCGACTACACGCTGTGGCAGTGCGAGCTGCTCGGCGACGCCGCCGACCCGCAGAGCCGGTTCGCCGAGCAGCTCGACTACTGGAAGCGCCAGCTGTCCGACCTGCCGGAGCTGATCCAGCTGCCCGCCGACCGGCCTCGGCCGGCCGTCGCCGGTTGGCACGGGGACCACGTCGGTCTGGAGCTGGGACCTGAACTGCACGCCGCTTTGACCGAGTTGGCGCGGAACACCGGCACCAGTCTGTTCATGGTGCTGCAGGCGGCGCTGGCGGCGCTGTACACGCGGCTGGGGGCGGGGACGGACATCCCGATCGGGAGTCCGATCGCGGGGCGCACGGACGAGGCGCTGGACGAGCTGGTCGGGTTCTTCGTGAACACGCTGGTGCTGCGGACGGACACGAGCGGTGATCCGAGCTTCACCGAACTGCTCGGGCGGGTGCGGGAGACCTCACTGTCGGCGTACGCGCACCAGGACGTGCCGTTCGAGCACCTGGTGGAGGTGCTGAACCCGTCCCGCTCGCTCGCGCACCACCCGCTGTTCCAGACGATCCTGGCCGTGCAGAACGCCCCGATGGGTCGGTTCTCGCTGCCCGGCCTGGAGGTGGCCACCTACGCGGTGGCCACCGGAACCGCCAAGTTCGACCTCGGGGTGAGCCTCGTCGAGCAGTTCGGTCCGGCCGGGGAACCGGCGGGGATCGTCGGCGCGGCGGAGTACGCCACCGACCTGTTCGACCGCTCGACGGTCGAGGTCCTCGTGCGGCGCTGGACGCTCCTGCTGGAGGCCGTCACCGCCGATCCGGACCGGTCGATCGGGGGGATCGACCTCCTCGACTCCGACGAGCGGAGCCGGCTGCTGGAGCGGGGCAACGCGACCGCCCGCGAGGTGGCCGCCGTGCCGGTGCCGGAGGCGTTCGCGGTACAGGTGGCGGCGACGCCGGACGCGCTCGCCCTGGTGTCCGGTGGTGCCGAGCTGACGTACCGGGAGTTGAACGCGCGGGCGAACCGGTTCGCGCATGCGCTGATCGCCCGCGGGGTCGGTCCGGAGCAGCTGGTGGCGGTGGCGCTGCCGCGTTCGGTGGAGTCGGTGGTGGCGGTCCTGGGTGTCCTGAAGGCGGGTGCCGCGTACCTGCCGGTGGACCCGTCGTACCCGGCGGCGCGGATCGCGTACATGCTGGAGGACGCCCGCCCGGTACTGGTGGTCGACGATCCGGCGCTGGTCGCCGAGGCCTCCGAGGCCTCCGAGTGGCCGGACACGGATCCCGTGGTCGCCCTCGACGTCCGGCACCCGGCCTACGTGATCTACACCTCGGGTTCGACCGGCCGTCCCAAGGGCGTCGTGGTCGCCCACGGCGGCGTGGCCAGTCTGGTCGCCGCCCAGATCGAGCGGTTCGCGATCGCACCCGACAGCCGGGTGCTCCAGTTCGCCTCGCCCAGCTTCGACGCCTCGGTGTCGGAGATCTTCACCGCCCTGCTGCGCGGCGCCGCCCTGGTGCTGCCCCCGGCGGCGGAGCCGGTCGCCGCGCTGACCGACCCGGGCCTCGCGGTCACCCACGCGACCGTGCCCCCGTCCGTCCTGGCGGCCCTGCCGGAGGGCGCGGTGACGGTGTCGACCCTGGTGGTGGCGGGCGAGGCCTGCCCGCCGGAGCTGGTGGCGCGCTGGGCCCCCGGGCGGCGGATGGTCAACGCGTACGGCCCGACGGAGACGACGGTGTGCGCGACGATGAGCGACCCGCTGTCCCCGGGGGCGGGCGTGCCGCCGATCGGGCGGCCGATCGCCAACGCGCGGGTGTACGTGCTGGACGAGCGGCTGCGGCCGGTGCCGCCCGGCGTCCCCGGCGAGCTGTACGTCGCGGGCGCGGGGCTGGCGCGCGGCTACCTGAACCGGCCGGCCCTGACGGCCGGGCGCTTCGTCGCCTGCCCGTTCGAGGCGGGCAGCCGGATGTACCGCACCGGCGACGTGGTGCGCTGGCTGGGCGACGGTCAGCTGGAGTACGTCGGCCGCGCCGACGACCAGGTGAAGGTACGCGGCTTCCGGGTCGAGCCCGGCGAGATCGAGACGGCCCTGGCCGAGCACCCCGCCGTCGCCCGGGCCGCCGTCCTCGCCCAGGACGACCGGCTCATCGGCTACGTCGTCCCCCACCAGACGGAGGCCCGCGACAGCGCCCTGGAAGCCGACCACGTGGGCGAGTGGCAGGACATCTACGACGCCCTGCCCATCACCCCCGAGGAAACCGCCTTCGGCCAGAACTTCGTCGGCTGGAACAGCAGTTACGACGCCAGCCCGATCCCCGCCGAGCAGATGCGGGAATGGCGCGACGCCACCGTGGCCCGCATCCTGGCCCTGCACCCCCGCCGGGTGCTCGAGGTCGGCGTCGGCACCGGCCTGCTCCTCTCGCAGATCGCACCGCACTGCGAGACCTACTGGGCGACCGACTTCTCCGCCACCGCGATCGACGCGCTGGCCGCCCAGGTCGCCCGGCAGGAGCAACTGGCCGGACGCGTCGTGCTGCACACCCGCCCGGCGCACGACACCGACGGCCTACCCGCCGGGCACTTCGACACCATCGTCATCAACTCGGTCGTGCAGTACTTCCCGTCCGCCGACTACCTCACCGACGTGATCGAAAAGCTGATGCGACTGCTCGCCCCCGGCGGCGCGCTCTTCCTCGGCGACATCCGCAACCTGCGGCTCCTGCGCCCGCTGGCCACCGCCGTCCAACTCCACCGGGTCGGCGACGGCGCCGACCTCACCTCGGTGCGGCGCGCGGTGGAGCAGTCCCTCCGGGTGGAGAAGGAGCTCCTGGTCGACCCGGACTTCTTCACCGCCCTGCGGGAGCACGGCACGGACATCGGCGTGGTGGCCGTGGAGGTCAAGCGCGGCCGCCACCACAACGAGCTGACCCGCTACCGCTACGACGTGACGCTGCACAAGCAGCCGGTCACCCCGACGGCCCCGGACCGGTCGGTCGAGCTGGCGTGGGGGCAGCAGGTCGCCGGGCCGGCCGAACTGCGCGAGCTGCTCGCCCAGCCGTCCGTCGGAGTGCTGCGGATCACGGGGGTGCCGAACCGCCGCGTGGCGCGGGAAGCCGCGCTGGCCCGGGCGGTGCAGAACGGGGACGGCTCGCTCGCCGAACTGCTGGAACGGCTGCACGCCCCGGAGGACGCCGACCTCCCCGACCCGGAGGACTTCCACGCCCTCGGGTCGGAGTCCGGCCGCTCGGCGGTCGTCACCTGGTCGGCCGCTGCGGCGGACGCCGTGGACGTCGTCTTCACCGACCCACAGGCGCTCCACCGCTCTCCGGTCGAGGCCTACCGGCCCGCCCGGGCCACGGGCCAGGCGCTGTCCTCGCTGACCAACCGCCCGACCGGCGGCCGGGGCACCGGCGCCCTCCTGGGCGAACTCCGTGACTGGCTGCGGAGCCGGCTGCCCGATTACCTGGTCCCGTCGGCGTTCGTGGCGCTGGAGGCACTGCCGCTGACCGCCAACGGCAAGCTCGACCGCCGTGCGCTGCCGGCCCCCGACCTCGGTCCCGTCGCTGTCGGACGGGCGCCACGCACCCCGCAGGAGCAACTCCTCGCCGAGCTGTTCGCCGAGGTGCTCGGCCTGGCACAGGTCGGCGTCGACGACAGCTTCTTCGACCTCGGGGGGCACTCCCTGCTGGCGACCCGGCTGGCCTCCCGGGTCCGGGCCGTCCTCGGCGCGGAGCTGGAGGTCCGGACGCTGTTCGAGAGCCCGACCGTGGCAGGGCTGGCGGCCCGCCTGGACGGCTCCGGAGCGGCGAGGCCCGCGCTGATCGTCCGGCCGAGGCCCGAGCGGGTGCCGCTGTCCTTCGCCCAGCGCCGCCTGTGGTTCCTGCACCGGATGGACGGGCCGAGCGCCACCTACAACATGCCGCTCGCGCTCAGTCTGACCGGCGAACTGGACCGCCCGGCCCTGCACGCCGCGCTCGCGGATGTGGTCGCCCGGCACGAGAGCCTGCGCACCGTCTTCCGCGAGACGGACGGCGTGCCCTACCAGGTCGTGCTGAGCGCCGCGCAGGCGTACCCCGCACTGCCGGTGGTCGAGCTCGACGAGAGCCGGCTGGCGGAGCGCCTGGCGGAGACGGCGCAGTGCGGCTTCGACCTCGCGGCGGAGCCGCCGGTCCGGGCGGAGCTGTACGCCCTGGCCCCCGGGCGGCACGTGCTGCTGGTCGTGGTGCACCACATCGCCGCCGACGGCTGGTCGATGGGCCCGCTCTCGGGTGACCTCGCCGCGGCCTACGCGGCCCGCTGCCGGGGCGAGGCCCCGCAGTGGTCCCCGTTGCCGGTGCAGTACGCCGACTACAGCGCCTGGCAGCGCGAGCTGCTCGGTGACGCCACCGACCCGGACAGCCTGTTCGCCCGGCAACTGGCCTACTGGAAGGAGGAGCTGTCCGGCGTCCCGCAGCAGCTGCAGCTGCCCGCCGACCGGCCGCGGCCGCCGGTGGCCTCCCAGCGGGGCGACCGGGTGGTGGTCCGACTGGACGCCGAACTGCACCAAGCCCTGCGGGACTTGGCCGCCGCGCGCGGCGCCAGCATGTTCATGGTGCTCCAGGCCGGCCTCGCCGCCCTGCTCACCCGGCTCGGCGCCGGCACCGACATCCCGATCGGCAGCCCCATCGCCGGCCGGACGGACCAGGCGCTGGACGAGCTCGTCGGGTTCTTCGTCAACACCCTGGTACTGCGCACCGACACCGCAGGCGACCCGGGCTTCTCCGAACTCGTCGGCCGGGTCCGGCAGAAGGCGCTCACCGCGTACGACCACCAGGACGTGCCGTTCGAGTACCTGGTCGAGGTGGTCAACCCGGCCCGGTCGCTGGCGCACCACCCGTTGTTCCAGATCATGCTGGCCCTGCAGAACGCGCCGCTCGGCGAGTTCGCGCTGCCGGGGCTGGAGACCGGACACCTGGAGGCGCCGACCGGGACCGCGCGGGTCGACCTGACCTTCAGCCTGGCCGAGCAGTTCCGCCCGGACGGCGCCCCCGACGGCCTGGTCGGCGCGGTGGAGTACGCGACCGACCTGTTCGACCCGGCCACCGTGGAGCTGCTGTTCGAGCGCTTGGCCCGGCTGCTGCGCGCGGCGGTCGCCGACCCCGACCGGCCGATCAGCCGGATCGACATCATGCCCGTCGAGGAACGCCGCCGACTGCTCGCCGGGTCCAACGGTGCAGTGGCCGAGCTGCCCGGAGCCGCGGTACCGGAGTTGTTCGCCCGCCAGGTGGGGGCCACCCCGGAGGCCGTCGCGGTCGTGGCCGGCGGCACCGAGCTGACCTACCGGGAGCTCGACCTGCGGGCCAACCGCCTGGCCCGGGCACTGGTCCGCCAGGGCGTGCGGCCGGAGACGCCGGTCGCGGTCATGCTGGACCGCTCGGCGGAGCTGGTCGTGGCGATCCTGGCGATCATCAAGGCCGGTGGCGCCTACGTGCCGCTGGACTCGCGCTTCCCCTCCTCCCGGATCGACCTGATCCTGCGGGAGAGCGGGGCGGCCCTGGTGCTCACCCAGGAGGTGACCACCGCGCTGGTGCAGTCCGAGGCCGCCGATCCCTCCGGCTTCGAAGTTCCCTGTGAACCCGGGCAGTTGGCGTACATCATGTACACTTCCGGCTCGACCGGTCGGCCGAAGGGCGTGGCCGTCACCCACCGTGACGTGGTGGGTCACGCGCTGACCCCCGAGTTCCGCGGCGGCGGACACGAGCGGGTGCTGATGCACTCCCCGACGGCCTTCGACCTCTCCACCTACGAGCTGTGGGTGCCGCTGCTCAACGGCGGCCGGGTCGTGGTCGCACCGCCGGAGCAGCTCGACCTCGACCTGTTGCAACACACGATCACCTCGAACGGGGTGACCGGACTGTGGCTCACGGCCGGACTGTTCCGCCTGGTCGCCGAGGAGCGCCCGGGCCTGCTCGCCGGGGTGCGCGAAGTGTGGACCGGCGGCGACGTGGTCTCCCCGGCCGCCGTCGCCAGGGTGCTGGCGGCCTGCCCCGGCATCGAGGTGGTCAACGGCTACGGGCCCACCGAGGCCACCACCCTGGCCACCTGCCACCCGGTGGGCGTCCTGCCCGAACACGCCGCGACCGTGCCGATCGGCCGGCCGATGGCGAACATGCGCGCCTACGTGCTCGACGACAGGCTGCGCCCGGTGCCGACCGGCATGGTCGGCGAGCTGTACCTCGCGGGGACGGGCGTGGCCCGCGGCTACCTCGGGCGGGCCGGCCTGACGGCGGAGCGCTTCACCGCCGACCCGTACGGGCCGGACGGGAGCCGGATGTACCGCACCGGCGACCTCGCGTCGTGGCGGGCCGACGGCACGCTGGACTTCGCCGGACGCGCCGACCACCAGGTCAAGCTGCGCGGCCTGCGGATCGAGCCCGGAGAGATCGAGGCGGTCCTGGCGGGCTGCCCCGGCGTCGCCCAGGCGGCCGTCGTCGCCCGGGAGGACCGGCCGGGCGACAAGCGGCTGGTCGCCTACCTGGTGCCCGCCCCCGAGGGCGCGCCCGAGGCGGGCGAGCTGGCCGGCCGGCTGCGCCGTGACCTGCCGGACTACATGGTGCCGGCGGCGTTCGTCACCGTGGACGCGCTGCCGCTGACCGCCAACGGCAAGCTGGACCGGGCCGCCCTGCCCGCCCCCGAGTACGGGGCCTCGGCCGCCGGGCGCGGACCCCGGACGCCGCAGGAGCAGCTGCTGTGCGGCCTCTTCGCCGAGGTCCTCGGCCGGGAGCAGGTGAGCATCGACGACAACTTCTTCGACCTCGGCGGGCACTCGCTGCTGGCCGCCCGGCTGGCCTCCCGGGTCCGCGAGACGCTCGGCCTGGAGCTGGGCCTGCGGATGCTGTTCGAGGCGCCGACCGTCGCCGGTCTCACCGAGCGGCTGCTCATGGACGATCCCGACGACGCGTTGGACGTGGTGCTGCCGCTGCGTTCGACCGGGACCGGGACACCGCTGTTCTGCATCCACCCCGGCGGCGGCATCAGCTGGTCGTACAGCGGACTGCTGAACCACCTCGGCCCGCAGCACCCGGTCTACGCCATCCAGGCGCGTGGCCTCGGCCGGCCCGAAACCCTGCCGACGTCCTACGAGGAGATGGCGGCCGACTACGCCGACCAGATCCAGAAGATCCAGTCGGAGGGTCCGTACCTGCTCCTCGGCTGGTCCGCCGGCGGGCTGATCGCCCACGCGCTCGCCTGCGAGCTGCAGTCACGCGGCGAACGGACCGCACTGCTGGCGATCCTCGATGCCTACCCGGTGAAGGACGTGCAGTTCGCGGAGGTGCCGGTGCCCACCGTGCGCGACGTGCTCGTCGGGGTGCTCGATGTCGACCCGGACGAGCTGGGCGACCAGGAGATCACCTACGCCGAGGTCGCCGAGGTCCTGAACCGGCGGGGCAGCGCGCTGGCCGGCCTGAACGAGCGACAGATCGAGGTGATCGTCGAGATCATGATCAACAACGCCAGGCTGGCGGTCGACTTCGTCCCCGGCGACTTCGACGGAGACCTGCTGCTGTTCAACTCCACGATCGACCGGGCCGAGGACAACGCGGGGCCCGAAATCTGGCGCCCGTACGTCGCCGGCCGGATCGAATCGCACGAGATCACCACCCGGCACGACCGGATGACCCAAGCCGGCTCGCTGGCGCAGATCGGACCGATCCTGGCCGCCAGGCTCGCCGAGGCCACCGGTGACACCGATCGTGCCGATGGCGCTGGTAACGCCGATCGCGCCGATGGCACCACCACCCTTTCCCACCAGGAGGACTGACCCATGACCAACCCCTTCGACGACCAGGACGGCACTTTCCTCGTGCTCGTCAACGACGAGAACCAGCACTCGCTCTGGCCGCAGTTCGCGGACGTCCCGGCCGGCTGGACCGTCGTCCACGGCCCCGACACCAACGCCGCCTGCCTGGAGTACGTCGAGAAGTCCTGGACCGACATGCGGCCCAGGAGCCTCGCCGACGCCATGGAAGCCCAGCGGTAGCGCGGCCCGCAGTGAACCTGACCGACACCACGGACGAGGCCCGCCGCACGGCGGGCCTCGCCCCGCCCCACGACCTCGCCGCCGACCTGCTCACCCCCGAGGCCCGGCGGGACCCGTACCCGTTCTACGCCCGCATGCGGCGCGAGAGCCCGGTCCACCGCAGCGCCCAGGGCATCTGGTACCTCACCCGGTACGCCGACGTCGAGACGGCGCTCGGCGACCTGCGGCTGTCCAACGACCGGGACCGGATGACCCGTGCTTACGGCGGCCTGGGCGGCGATCTGAAGGCCCTCAGCCGGCTCTCCGACCGGCTCGGCCGGGTGATGACCAACACCGACCCGCCGGACCACGCCCGGCTGCGCAAGCTGGCCAACCGCGCCTTCACCGCCCGGCGCGTCGAAGCCCTGCGCGACGGCGTCCAGCGGATCGTCGACCGGCTCATCGACGAGGCGGTCGCGGCCGGGCCGACCATGGACCTGATCGAAGCGGTCGCCTCCCCACTGCCGATGTCCGCCGTCTGCGAGCTCTTCGGCATTCCGGACGGGGACCGGCCCCAGGTCAAGAGCTGGTTCCACCGCTTCGGGCGGCTGGGCGAGGACATCGACAAGTCCGAGGAGGCGATCGGGCAGTACGAGGAGTACCTGTCCGGGCTCATCCGGCGGCGCCGGCGTGAACCGGGCGACGACCTGATCAGCGCCCTGGTCGCCACCCAGGCGCAGGACGACCGGCTCACCGACTCCGAACTGCTGTCCACCTGCTTCGTCCTGATCACCGCAGGCGACGAGACCACCACCCACCTGATCGGCAACGGCGTGCTGGCCCTGCTACGCCACCCCGACCAGCTGGCCCGGCTGCGCGCGGATCCGGGGCTGATCCGCGGCGCCGTCGAGGAGCTGGCCCGCTACGACACGGTGACCCAGGCGATCGTCCGGGTCGTCGCGGAGGACCTGGAGATCGGCGGGCAACTACTGCGCGAGGGCGAGCTGGCGTACCTGTTCCTCGGCGCGACCAACCGCGATCCCGAGCGCTTCGAGGACCCCGACCGGCTCGACCTGACCCGCCCCGGAAACCGGCACCTGAGCTTCGGCCACGGGCCGCACTTCTGCCTCGGCGGCCCGCTGGCCAAGCTCCAGACGGAGGTGGCGATCGGCACCTTGGTCCGCCGACTGCCCGAGCTGCGGCTGGCCGACGGGGCTGTGCTCGATTGGCGGCCCAACCCGCTGCAACGGCGGCTGAGCGCCCTCCCGCTCACCCACTGACCCACTGACCCACGAACGAAGACGAAGGAGCACCGACCATGGCCCGAGAATTCGAGGTCCGCCGGGAACAGGACCTGCCAGCCACGCCCGAGCAGGTCTGGGCCGCCGTCGCCACCGGCGCAGGCAACCTGGGCTGGCTGTACCCGATGGAGGTCGAGCCGCGCGTCGGCGGAAAGGCCACCCGGGGCGACTCCACCGTCGTGGCCTGGGAGCCGCCGCGGCACTTCGCCGTCCGGGCGACCCAGGACGGCGGCTTCTCCAACACGCTCAGCTACCGCATCGAGCCCGCCGACGGCGGATCGAGCCACCTGCGGATGGGGATCCACTGGGTGCACACGGGCATCGTCGACGAGGCCTGGAGGTGGGACGCCAAGTCGGACGTTGCCGAGAAGCACGTCGACTTCTACCAGCACGGCCTCGCCGAGTACCTGCGCCACTTCGCCGGCCGCCCCGCCGTCTACCTCAGGGCCCAGCGCCCCGAACCCACCGCCGACCCGGCCGACTTCGCCGCGCTGCGCCGCCGCCTCGGCCTCGCCGACGACGCGGCCGTCGGCGACCGGGTGCCGCTCCACCTCCCCGGTGCGGACAGGGGCTCGGAGGAGGTGGTCGTGGACTGGCTCAGCACCGACTTCGTCGGTCTGCGCGGCCCGGACGCGCTCTACCGGTTCTTCAACGGCAGCACCTGGAACGTGCCGATCTGGCTCGGCCACCACCTGTTCGCCGAGGACACCGATGAACAGCAGGCCACCGCGGCGTGGACCGCCTGGCTCAACGACACCCAAGCCTAGGTCCCTGATGGAAACCTCAACGGAAACACTGCTCTACGCCGCCGAACTCGTCGAGGAGAACGGCACCTACACGCTCGTCGTCGAGGACGTGCGGCGGGGCGGCATCCAGACCACCCCGGTCCCCAAGGCCATGGTCGACAAGCTCCCGACCTTCCTCTCCGCGCTCGCCGCCAAGCTCGACCCGTCAGCGCCGCCCCGCCGCTGGTAGATCTCCTGGCCCCTCACGAGGCCGGTGCCGGCCGGAAGCCACCGCTCCCGACCGACACCGGCCTCGCCGCCCCGGGCAGGAGTTGACGGCACACGCACCTCGGGATGGGTGATTCCGAACTCCAGCGGGGTGAGGCTGTGAGCTCAGGGACGTCGGTTACGTGATGCTCATGAGGTCGTCGAACCGCGGTGACACAACGGTCAAACGGCGTGAAAAGAGGCCTCCTAGCTTCTTCCGCATGACCTACGAACACCGAACGTCCCATGACCACGACACCCCTTCCGTTAACCGGGGCCTGCGCCGGGGTGGCGTCCTCTGCGCGGCCGTCCTCGCCCTGACCTCCTGCGGAAGCTCCCCGGCCGAGGACGGGAGTGGCCCGGGGCCGGCGAAGGCCGAGGCCGGCGCGGAGCGGCAGCCGTCGTCGCCCGGCACCGAAGGGCTGAAGAAGCCCTCAAGGATCCTGTGGATGGGTGACTCCATCGCCGTCGGGCAGGCCCAGCCGCTGGCCGCCGCGCTCAAGTCCACCGGTATCGAGCTCACCTCCATCGCCGCCGACGGCGGCGGCGCAGCGGTCGGGCCGGTGGCGATGTCCAGCGGCGACGTCGCCTCCCGGCTCGCGTCGGTTCGCCCCGACCTGGTGGCCTACCAGATCACCACCTATGACTGGGGTAGCCCACAGGCGCCGATGTAGGAGTCGGCGGCGGCCCGGCCTCGTCGCGCGCGTGCGCGCTACGGGGTCAGGGCACGGGCGCCGCGGCATCCGGCTTGGCCCGCCGACGTGCCGGCGCTACCGTGCCGCTGGTGGAGACACCCCGGTCCCGGAGCGACGTGAAGACCCCGGCCCAGGCCCAGGCCCTGGCGGCCGAGTGCGACCGCCGCGCCCGCGAGGCCGCCGCCCAGGCGCAGATGTACGGGCGGCTGCGCGACGCGGCCGCCGACCTGCCACGCCTGGCCGCCCTGTGGGACGACCTGGTGGCCCTCGACCGTCAGAAGATCTCGGCATTCGCTTGCAACGCAGTGACCGTGCCCAGCCGGTGAGCGGGCACCAGGAGTCCAGGATCACGTGCACGGCGAGCGGACTCGCGGCCCGGGCCGGGGCCACTGCGATCCCAGGGGCCACGGCGGGCGCGCGGTCCGCCAGGGCAATGTCGCCGGCGGTCACCCCGAACGCGAGATCGTCCTTCCGACCGCCCAGGCTGAGCACCGGAGAAGACGCGTGCGGCTCGTGCCGGACATCTGTGATCAACGGCGAGTCGTCACGGGTTGCGGAGCGACGGGCGGGCGCATTCGAAATATTCTCCTATTGACGAACACAATAACGATTTTCACCGCCCGTCGAAGGCGGCTTCCCAGGCCGAACCAATATGGCAATAAGGCCTATCGCATCGTCATGACATCCCGTAGTGTGTGGCAGCACGGCGAGGAGGCGTCGGCGCACTGCGGAGTGATCGCGAGTGACGCGCACGACTCGACCGTCGAATTGCATGTATGCCGCCCGGACGGCAGTCGTGACGAGAAGACAAATTCCCTCTCGAAATGAACTGAGCCGTTCGGGCAGGTCATTCGATGTGCATTCTGGCGCGACGGCCGTCCTTGGGCCACCCACTTCATGGCGGACTTTCAGACCTGGCGACCGGGAAAGGTATTGGCAT
Source organism: Kitasatospora sp. NPDC058243 (assembly GCF_042882025.1). Classification (NCBI taxonomy): domain Bacteria; kingdom Bacillati; phylum Actinomycetota; class Actinomycetes; order Kitasatosporales; family Streptomycetaceae; genus Kitasatospora; species Kitasatospora sp. NPDC058243. The sequence goes on along the minus strand of NZ_JBHVWW010000041.1, from coordinate 34,773 downwards.
GAGAACGTGGCACACAGCTGCAGGCGACCGGTGGTGACCATGGATTTCCTGATTCGCCCGCAGAGCGAGAACTGCCGCCGGATCGCCGATGCCTCCGACCACTGCCTCGTGGGCCTGAGTCCGTTCAACGGCTACTACACACCACGCCGGGTGGAGGCACTGGTCCAATGGGCGGCCGGACAGTTCAAGAGGGTCGACGTCCTGGTTCCCGGGTTCGAGGCGGCACACACCCTCACCGCCGCTGGCGTCAGGCCACTGGAGGCGGTGGGCCGTGTACGGCGGGCCGTGAACCAGCTCAGAAATCCCGCGGTGCTGGCCTTGTCACGTGCCGGCGTGTCCGCGCCGGAACAGCACGTGCACACCTGGACCCAGCTGATGAGCCGACCCGAGTACACGACGTTGCGCGAGCAGGCCAGGACGGCGTACCAAGCCGATGCCGCCCTCAGGGCGGCCTGCCGGGCGGTTGCCCGGGGAGCGGTCCGGTCCATCGTGGATACGGAGCCCGGCGAGGAGCAGGTCGACGCCTGCGTCAGTTATCCGATCGCCGAGTTGCCGCTGATCGTGGACAGCCCGTCGATCTTCGACGTGCCTTCTTCGGTGTTCGTCTACCACCGGCGGATCGAGCTCGCCACAGCCGTGCTCGCCGGCCCGGCGACAGGGCTGCGGTCGGCTGCACAGCAGGGGTTCGTCGTGGCCGAGCCCGTACTGCCGGACGGTTCGAAATGAGGCAGCTCAGGCAGCTCCCGATGCCGGCGGTAACACCGGAAGTACCGTTGAGGTTTCCCTTCACGCTGGGCCCCTTGGGCACACCTCCGCCCGTGATCCACTGGGCACGCCGACGGCGGCCGGTCTGCCCGGTCGAGCTTCCGGATGGATCCCGGCTGTGGATGATCTCCCGGCGGGACGACATCCTGCGAATATTCACCGACCCGGACCTCGTGCGGCTGAGCGATGCCGCTGGAGCACTTCCCTCTCCGGCCTGGATCAGCGGGGCAGCACGCTCGCGGGCCGGGCAGCCGAGCGCCGGGAATTGCGCGACGCGGGCGGTGGAATCCCACCGGGCGGCGATCGTGAAACAGACCGGTCTCGTCCTGGACGCCATGGAAACCGGGAACAACCCGGCCGATGTCCTGGAACAACTGGCGGCGCCGCTGACAGCCGCCGTGTGCCGCGAGGTCTTCGGGTTGTCATTCGATCCCCAGGAATTGCGGAACCTTCTGATCCAGGAAGATCCCCCAGGAAATTCGGCTATCAGGAATCCGGACCTGCACCCGCTCACAGACAACCTCCGGGACGGCCCCGTCCGCGGTGATGCGGCCGGTGCGCCCGTCAAAGCCCACGAACAGCGGGAGGCCGACACCGAACCGCCGCACACCGTGGTGACAGGCTTGCCCGTCCGGTGCGCGAGGTCACTCTTCTCGGCATTGCTGACCGGCCCGTTCACTCTCCTGCTCCACCCCAAACCGTTACGGGAGTGCCTGCGCGATCCGGTGCTGTGGCGGGCCGCAGCCGGGGAACTGCGCCGCTACCACCCGGGCACGGTACTCGGCCCCGCCCATGTCGCGCTCAGAGACCTGGAACTGCACGGCACCCTGATCAAGGCCGGAGACACGCTGTGCGGCTCGCCCCTCGGCGCGGCCTGGGACGAGGAGCACTACCCCACCCCGGCGAAATTCGACATCCATCGTCCGGTCGTCCGTCCAGCGGACTTCCGCACGAGCCTTGGACCCGTCACGGACGGCGACCTCGACCGGCTGGTTCTCACCATCGTCTGCCCCGCTCTGTTCGAACGCTTCCCACACCTGCGCCTGGCCGTGGAAGAACACGAGATTCCCTGGAGAAGCGATCTGACGTTCATCCGTCCGGCCTGTCTGCCCGTGGCCTGGTGACGGCCAACCCGGTGAGAGGGGAACACCATGCATTCGACTGCCCGCATCATCAGCGTCCTGTCCGACGAGTTCGCCCGGGACCCGTACGCCTGGTACCCCCAGCTGCGAGAGAACGACCCCGTCCACTACGAACCCGGCATCGGTGCTTACTTCCTGAGCCGGCATGAAGATGTCCGCCGGGTTCTGACCGAGGACCAGATCTTCACCACCCAGGCGCTGCGAGAGCGCGCCGAGCCGGTCATGCGCGGTCGCGTCCTGGCGCAGATGACCGGCGCCGAACACACCGCAAAGCACCGAACGATGATCCGCGGATACACCGGACCGATGCTGGAGAACCAGATCCCGCTCATCCGCCGCAACGTGGAGGAGCTCATCCGCCCCCATCTGCGGCGCGGCCGGTTCGACCTGGTGAAGGACTTCGGACAGCCGCTGGCCATCTGGGTCGCGCTGGACAGTCTCGGACTGCCCAAAGACGACTGGCGCAATGTGCACTCCTGGTTCCAGGGCGTGGCCGAGTTCGTGACGAGCGTCACCCTGACCGAGGAGCGTCACCGGTACTGCGTCCAGTGTGCCCGCCGTCTGGAGGACTACCTGCGGCCCTTCATCGAGGAACGGCGCGAGAACCCCGGCCAGGATGTGATCTCGCTGATGTGTCACACGGAGTACGAGAGCGGACGGATGAGCCTGCACGAGGTCACGGCTCTGTGCCACAACGTACTCCTCGCCGCGACCGAACCGGCGGACAAGACACTGGCCCTGCTGTTCCGGCATCTGATCACCCGCCCCGATCAGATGGCCCTGGTCCGCAGCGATCCCGGGCTGGTGACCGCCGCCATCGCGGAGACTCTCCGCTACTCACCGCCCGTACAGCTGATCCCCCGCAGGACAGCGGAGAGCGTCGAGATCTCCGGTGTCGCCATACCGGCCGAGACCATGGTCTGGTGCATGCTCGCCGCGGCCAACCGCGATCCTCGTGCCTTCGAGCAGCCCGACACCTTCGACCTCCAGCGCACCGACCTCGGTCCCGAACGGTCCTTCACCGCCGCTGCGACCCACTTCGGGTTCGGCGCCGGCATGCACTCGTGCGTCGGGGCGGCATTCGCGCGCAGGGAACTGGAGACGGTCGTGACCATGCTGCTCGACCTCATGGAGAACATCGGCTTTCCCCAGGACGCCTCCTACGAGGAGACCGGCTTCTACTCCCGCGGCCCCGAATCACTCATCCTCACATTCGATCCCACCGCGGCAGGCCGGCACCTGGCGGCCTGAACCACTGAAGAGGGGACATGCCATGGACAGTACCCGCCACCACACATCCGTTCTGATTGCCGGAGGAGGACCTGCCGGACTGGTCCTGGCGGTGGAACTGGCCCGCCGGCGCGTCGACTTCCGGATCATCGATGCCGGCACAGGCCCCTTTCCGGGATCACGGGGCAAGGGTCTCCAGCCGCGCACCCTCGAGGTCTTCGACGACCTCGGAATCATCGACTCCGTACAGGCGGAGGGAGCGCCGCTGCCGCCGATGGTGGCCTGGGAGGAGGGAAGAATCGTCAAGGAGTGGGACGTCATCTCCCGTGGTGATCCCACCGGGTCCACGCCCTACGCCGAACCCCTGATGCTTCCTCAGTCGCGTACCCAGGAACTGCTCCGCGAGCGACTGCTGCAGCTGGGCCACCGTGTCGAGTTCGGATCGCGGCTCGACGGATTCTCCCAGGACGAGGCCGGGGTGCGGGCCCAGGTCGTCCGGGCCGACGGACAGACGCGGGAGATCACGGCCGACTACCTGGTCGGGGCGGACGGGGGCGGCAGCACCGTACGGAAAATCCTGGGCGTACGGTTCGACCGCGAAGAAGTGGATACCCGGCCCCTGCTCGTGGCCGATGCCGATATCCCCGCACTGGACCGCGAGCACTGGCACACCTGGGGCAACGCGGCCGGCATCATGACCGCGATCTGTCCCGTCGCCAGAACAGACTACTTCCAGGTCATCGCGCGGTTCGCGGAGGGAACCCCCGACCCCGCCCCGGAGCGGGTCCGCGAGCTGGTGGCCGCCCGCACGGGCCTGCGGGTACGGAAGGTGCGGTGGTCATCGGTCTTCCGGGCCCGAGCGGCACTGGCGGAGCACTTCCGGGTCGGCCGGGTATTCCTGGCCGGTGACTCCGCGCATGTTCATTCCCCGGCGGGCGGCCAGGGCATCAACGCGAGCATCCAGGACGCCTACAACCTGGGCTGGAAACTGGCGCTCGCGGCAACCGGCCAAGCGGCACCCTCGCTCCTGGACTCCTACGAGGCGGAGCGTCGGCCGGCCGCGGCGGAGGTACTGGGCGTGAGCACCCGCATCCACCAAGGGTCGGACCGGGTCAGAGAACTGGCCGCGCATCGTGACCGCAGCACGCACCACCTGGCGCTCGGATACCGGGGCATCCCACCCAACACGGAGATGCGCCCCGCCCTAGCCGAGGAAGCCCTCCACGCGGGCGACCGCGCACCGGACGCTCCGTGTACCGGGCGCGACGGAGCCCCTGTACGTCTCTTCGACCTCTTCCGCGGCCCCCACTTCACGCTGCTCTCCTTCGGAAGCCCGCCCATCCGGCCCGCCGGCGCCCGGGACCCCGCGGTGGTCCGTGTGGTGCGTGTCGGCCACGACGTCTCGGACGCCGCGGGGTTCGCCGCCGTTGCGTACGCACCCCACGGCCTGTTCCTCGTGCGGCCGGACGGATACATCTCGCTGGCCACTGAGACCTCAGGTGATGTGACCGGCCACCTTCGCTCACTCGGCTTGCAAGCCGGATGACCGGCGGGGGCCGGATCCGAGGCGGCGCGCGCTCGCGCCGGCGGCCCAGCGCCACTCACCTGGCCCGGAGAGAACAGAGAGGCAGACCATGACCGATCCGAATCGCCCGCAACCCACTCCTTACGTTCTGGATTCAGCCGCCCGAGCGGATCTCGAATTCGACCGCCTGCGCACGATCGAGCAGGTCTACGACCCCGGAACCGAGGAGATCCTCACCCGGGTGAACCCGGCACCCGGGTGGTCATGCCTCGAAGTCGGCGCGGGAGCCGGCAGTATCGCCCGTCTCCTGGCATCGATCGCCGGAGAGACCGGAAGAGTGGTGGCAACCGACACCGATCCACGATTCCTGAGCACTATCACCCATCCCGGGGTCGAAGTGATCGAACACGACATCACCGCAGACGCTCTGCCACCCGGTTCCTGGGATCTGATCCACGCCAGATCCGTACTGGAGCACCTGCCGGACCCCGAATCCGTCCTGGCCCGGCTGATTCCCTCGCTGGCACCACACGGGCGGCTCTTCGCCGAGGCGATCGACACCAGTGCCGAGGCACTCGCCATTGCCGCCGCACAGACCCCGGACAGGAAAGCGGCCACAGCCTTCCTGGAGTTCGCGACCGCTGTGCACCAGCTGATGACACTCGCCGGAGCACACCCCGAGCTCGGCAGCACCCTCCCGGTGATCCTCGCCGCTCACGGCCTGGAGGGCATCACCCACCAGCGGCGGCACCCCTTCGTCCCCGGTGGAAAGCGCGGCTTCTACGCGCTCTCGCTCGCCCGCCTCGCACCGTCGTTCCAGGATCACGGACTGCTCGACACCGCCGACGGCCGGCTCTTCTCCCTGTTCGACGACCCGTCCATGGTCTTCCCCGCACTCCCCATCGGCGCCGCCCATGGACACACCCCCGCGACCGGACGGCGACAGTGAGCACCGGAGGAGCCGATCCGGCAGGAAGGGCGGGGAGCGCCCATCCGAGCGGAACAACACCCCGACGCGACAACGAGAGAGGCGGAGCCGATGAGTGAGGTAACGGTCGTGGGACAGGTCGTCGCCAAGGCGGGCAAGGAGGCAGAGCTCGCACAACTGCTTCAGTCGGTCGTCGAACCCACGCGGAACGAGGAGGGAAGCCTGCACTACTCCATCCAGCAGAGCATCGAAACCCCAGGGGAATTCATCGCCATCGAGCGGTGGCGACACACCGAGGACCTCCAGCGCCACTTCCGGAGCGCGCACTCCCAGCACCTCGCCGCCGCGGTGGAAGACCTCCTGGCGGAACCGATCAAGATCACGATTTACCACGAGCTGACGTGAGACGAGAGTCCCCACGAGGGCGACCGCCGGCCCCACGGAGACCGCACGGACAGGACCTGAGGCCAGACCCCATGTCCAGCGCAGACTCCGAGCTGCCATCTCCGGTACCCGGGACCAGCCCTGGGAAGCCCGCCTGGGGGACACCCCGGGCTTCACCCTCGCCCCCGCCGCGCTGGTACTGACCTCGGCGCTTCAGGGTGTTGGTGGTGGGAGGTCGAGGGAGAGATCTCCAGAGCAGCGGGAACGATCACGTCAGCGACCAGGCATGCTCACAGGTCAGCGAATTCTGTCGGTTGACCTTCCCCGTCGTCCTCCGGAAGGCACTGCACGGGACGGCCGTGCGCCCGGGCCTTCGGGCAGCCGGATCAGGCCGTGGGGAACTCGACCCGGACCCGCAGTCCGCCCGTGCCGCCGGGGACGGCGGTGATGGCAGCGTGGTGGGCGCGGGCGATGGAGGCGACGATGGACAGGCCCAGGCCCGCGCCCTCACCCGGGCTGTGCCGGCGCTCCCGGAGGCGGCGGAAGGGCTCGAAGAGGTAGGGGACCGTCTCCGGCGGCACCTGGGGGCCGGTGTTGGCGACCTCCAGGACACCGTCGTGCACGCCGACCTCGACCCGGCCGCCGTCGTGGTTGTAGCGCAGGGCGTTGCCGACCAGGTTGCGTACCAGGTGTGCCAGCAGCACCGGATCACCCTCGACGGACACGGGGACGGTGTCGGTCCGGACGGTGACGCGGTTCTCCCGGGGCTCCTGCGCGGCGGCGCACTCGGCGGCCACCGCGCGGGCCAGCTGGTCCAGTGCGACCGGTTCGCGCCGGTCCAGCCTCTGGTCGGAGACGGACAGCAACAGCAGTCCCTCGATGAGCCGTTCGCTGCTCTCGGAGACCTCGATCAGTTTGCGGCGGACCCGGGCGACGGCGGCCGGGTCCGCGGTGGCCAGCCCGATTTCGGCGGCGGCCCGCTGCACCGCGAGCGGAGTCCGCAGTTCGTGCGCGGCGTTGGCCGCGAACCGCTGCTGCGCACCCACCAGTTGTTCCATGCGGTCGAGCATGGCGTCGAAGGTGTCGGCGAGCTGTTTGAGCTCGCCCGGGGGTGCGTCGAGGGCGATCCGCTCGTGCAGGTTCTCACCCGAGAGCCGCCGCGCTGTGTTGGTGATCACCGCCACCGGGCGCAGCACCCGCCCCGACATCCACCAGGCCAGTGCCACCGAGATGACGGCGAAGGCGGCCAGCGCGATCAGGGAGACGGTCAGCAGCTGGTTCTGGGCCGCCTGCTCGGCGGCCTGGGTGACGACCTTGACGGCCTGGAAGTGGGACTGTCCGCCGTCGGCGGGGGTGGTTCCGGGTAGAGCGTTTGCGGGTGCGGCGGTTCCCACCGTGAGGGTTTGCGCCGCGGAGGGGGCCGGGGTCCCCAGTGCGGCCAGTCGCGGTTCGACGGCGACGGCCGTGCTGATCGAGGTGTACAGGTTCTCCCGGACCAGGAAGTTGACCAGGAAGATGAGCATGGCCCCGGCGAGGACGAGCAGCCCGCCGTAGAGCATGGTCAGCCGGCCCCGTTCCCCGCCCGGCAGCTGCGGGCTTGGTCTGCCGGGCAGCGGAGGGCGGTTCAGGCCGGCCGGGGCGAAGCGCCTCACGCCGGGACGCCGATGCGGTAGCCGTGGCCGGGCACGGTGTCGATGACCGAGGGCTCGCCGAGCTTGGCGCGGAGTTTGCTGAGGACGACCCGAACCGCGTTGGTGCGGTATCCCATGTTCTGCTCCCACACCTGCTCGATCAGGTCATCACCGCAGACCACGGCGCCCTCGGCCTGCATCAGCACCTCCAGTACGCCGAATTCCTTGCGGGACAGGGCGAGGTAGCGGCCCTCCCGGAAGGCCTGGCGGCGGGCGGTGTCGAGGGTGATGCCCGCACGTTCGATGACCGGCGGAAGGGCGGGGTGGGTGCGGCGGCCGAGCGCCAGGACCCGGGCCAGCAGCTCCTCGTAGGCGAACGGCTTGGTGAGGTAGTCGTCCGCGCCCAGGTCCAGGCCGTCGACGCGGTCGCGGACGGTACCGGAGGCGGTGAGCATCAGCACCCGGGTCAGCAGTCGCTGCTCGACGACGCTCCGGCACACCTCGTCGCCGTGCGCCCCGGGCAGGTCGCGGTCGAGCACGAGCACGGCGTAGTCGGTGAGCCTCAGCCGCTCCAGCGCGTCGGCGCCGTTGTACACGACGTCGACGGCCAGGGCGTCGCGCCGCAATCCCTCGGCGATCATGTCCGCCAGGAATTCCTCGTCCTCCACGATCAGTACACGCATGACACCAGGTGTACCTGAAAGCCACCTTTCGTCGCCGTAAAGGTCTCGGCTGACAGCGGCGAAATGCGGGTGCGTGCCAGCCTCTGCGTGGTCGGAGCGGCCGGAGCGGTCGGCCGCTCGTCATCGGCCGCTCGTCATCGGCCGCTCGTCATCGGACACGGAGGAATTCCATGCGGAACCACATGCGGAACCACAGGTACGGCGCGGCGGCCGCGTTGGTGGCAGGGCTCGCGCTGTTCGCCACGGCCTGTGGCGGAGGCGGCACGGGCTCCGGCGGGGGCGGCGGCTCGGACTCGTCGGGCCAGGGCGCGGCGGCGGACCAGGCCTACGAGCACCGTAAGTGCCTGCGCGAACACGGCGCCCAGGTGAAGGAGCCCGAGCCGGGCCAGGACCCGCGGGCCATGGTCCTGGAGGGCGGCCAGGACAAGATGGCGGAAGCCCTCAAGGCCTGCGGGGGAGCCGGTGGCTCGGGTGGCGCGAAGATGTCCCAGGCCGACAAGGACAAGGCCCTCGCATTCGCCCGGTGCATGCGCGGTAACGGTGTGGACATGCCGGACCCGAAGTTCGACGGCGACTCGGCGATGTCGGGATCGGCGATGAAGATCCCGGAGGGCGCCGAGAAGGACAGGTTCGACCAGGCGAACAAGGCGTGCAGTGGTCAGAATGCGCAGTGAGCGCGGGCGCAGCCGCCGAACGTACCTGATCGCCGTGCTGGCCACCTCGGTCACGCTCGCGGGCGGGGTCACGGCCCTCTCGCAGGCCGGAGGCAGCGGCAACGCCGGCGTGGCACGCACGGACGGGCTGCCGCCGAGCACGGGCTCGGTGGAGCGGCAGGACCTGAGCAGCCGGACCCGAGTGGACGGGGTCCTCGGCTACGCGGAGGAGCGCCGGATCAACGCCGGTGTGCCGGGCACCCTCACCTGGCTCCCGGAGGCCGGCGCGGTGGTGAAACGCGACGGGGTCCTCTACGAGGTCGACGGCCGGAAGGTCCGGCTCATGGTCGGCGAGCGCCCGATGTACCGGACGCTGAAGGCCGGAGACGAGGGGCCGGACGTCAGGCAGCTGAAGGAGAACCTCCGCGACCTGGGCTACGGCAAGGGGCTGGCCGCGGACGAGAAGTTCACCGCCGGTACGGCGGATGCGGTCAAGCGCTGGCAGAAGGCCCACGGCCTGGCCCGGAGCGGCGAGATCGGCCCCGACCAGATCGCCTTCTCGCCCGCGGCGGTGCGGATCAAGAAGAACGACGCGGCCGTCGGCGACCAGGCCGCTCCCGGCAAGCCGGTCCTCACCGCCACCGGCTCCGAACGGCAGGTGCAGATCAAGATCGAGGTCTCCCGGGCCGACCTCGCCAAGCCCGGCACCCGGGTCGAGGTCGCCCTGCCCGGCGGCGGCAAGGCCAAGGGCAAGGTCGCCTCCGTCGACCGCACCATCGGTGAGGACGGCAAGGAGCAGGGCTCCCCGGACAAGCCCGCCAAGATCACCGCCCGGGTGGTCTTCGACGACCCGGGGCAGGCGGAGGGCTTCGACCAGGCGCCCGTCACCGTCGAGCTCGAAGGCGAGGTCCACGAGGACGTGCTGACCGTACCGGTCAACGCACTGCTCGCGCTGTCCGGCGGCGGCTTCGGCATCCAGATCGTGGAGAACGGGAAGGTGCGCGAAGTCCCGGTCGAGCTCGGCATGTTCGGACAGGGCCGGGTCGAGGTCAGCGGGACCGACCTGACCGAGGGAATGAAGGTCGGGGTGCCCAAGTCATGAGCACGGTGGTCGAGTTGAACCAGGTCACCAAGGAGTATCCGGGCGGGGTCACGGCGCTGCACGGGGTGGACCTGCGCATCGGACGCGGCGAACTGCTCGCCATCGTCGGCCCCTCGGGGTCGGGCAAGTCCACCCTGCTGCACATCGTCGGCACCCTGGACCGGCCCAGCGCCGGATCCGTCACCCTGGCGGGCCACGACGTCGCCGCCCTCTCCGACCGCAGGCTGTCCGCCCTGCGCGCCCGGCACATCGGCTTCGTCTTCCAGTCCTTCCACCTGGTGGCCGGGGTCAGCGCCCGGGACAACGTCGCTGAGGGCCTGCTCTACTCGGGCCTGCCGCGCGCCCAGCGCCGCAGGCGCGCGGCCCTGGCCCTGGAGCGGGTCGGGCTCGCGGACCGCATGCGCCACCGTCCGCACGAGCTGTCGGGCGGCCAGCGCCAGCGGGTGGCCATCGCCCGGGCGGTGGTCGGCGAACCGGACCTGCTGCTGGCCGACGAGCCGACCGGCGCGCTGGACTCCGCGTCGAGCGAAGCGGTGATGGAGCTGCTGTACGACCTCAACGCCCAGGGCGCCACCATCGCGGTGATCACCCACGACGGCGAGATCGCCGACAGCCTGCCACGCCAGGTCCGCATCCGCGACGGCCGCGTCGTGGCGGATCTGCGTACCGGCGCCGCCGCCCCGGCCGATCGGGGTGGGCAGCGGTGAGCCGCACCCGGCTGGCCCCGGCCCGGCTCGGCCCCCGCGACGTCCTCCACGTCGGCTCGGCCGGCCTGCGCACCCGGCCGCTGCGGGTGGTGCTGTCCGCGCTGGGCATCGCCATCGGCATCGCCACCATGATCGCGGTGGTCGGCATCTCCTCCTCCAGCAAGGCCCAACTCCTGCGGCAACTCGACCAGTTGGGCACCAATATGCTGGTGGCCTCCCCTGGCCAGGGGCTGTTCGGCGAGAAGGTGAAGCTGCCCGAGGAGTCGACCGGCATGCTGGGCCGCGTCCCCGGGGTCGAGCAGGTCGGCGCGACCGGGGACCTGGCGCAGTCCGTCAGACGCAGTGAGAAGATCCCCGACGGCGAGACCGGCGGCATCACCGTGAAGGCCGCCACCGAGGGACTCCTGGACGTCGTGCGCGGCGCGGTCGGCTCGGGCACCTGGCTCAACGAGGCCAACGGACGCTACCCGTCGACGGTGCTCGGACACGTCGCGGCCCAGCGCCTGGGCATCACCGCCCCCGGCCAGCAGGTCCACATCGGCGACCGGTACTTCACCGTCATCGGCATCCTCGACCCGCTGCCGCTGGCCCCCGAGATCGAACGGGCCGCCCTGATCGGCTGGGACGGCGCCGGCACGCTGCTGGGCTTCGACGGCCACCCGACCCAGATCTACGAACGGTCGACGGACCAGACGGTCAGCGCGGTCCGCGCGCTGATCCCCCGCACCGTCGACCCGCAGAACCCGCACAACGTGCAGGTCACCGACCCCTCCTCGGCGCTCCAGGCCAAGGCCGCCACCGAGGGGGCGTTCACCGACCTCCTGCTCGGGCTGGGCGGGGTGGCGCTCCTGGTCGGCGGCGTCGGAGTCGCCAACACGATGATCATCTCAGTGCTGGAGAGACGCCACGAGATCGGACTGCGCCGCTCCCTGGGCGCCACCAGGGGCCAGATCCGCCTCCAGTTCGTGACGGAGTCCCTCCTGCTCTCCGGACTGGGCGGGCTGGCCGGCGTGGCCCTGGGCGCGGCCGCCACCTACGCCTTCGCCGCCGCGGGCGGCCTGCCCTGGGTAATCCCCTTGTGGGCCGTCACCGGAGGCTTCGCCGCCACCCTGCTCATCGGCACGGTCGCAGGCCTCTACCCGGCCGTCCGGGCCTCCCGACTCTCCCCGACCCTCGCCCTCCACGCCGGCTGACGGGCGGCACGGCGTGGGGCACTCCTTGGAGTGCCCCACCCGCCGGACCGCAGCGGGCACGACCGGGGCGGAAGGAGACACGGCGTCGGCGGGTCAACCGCAACACCCCCAGAACCCCACAACCGGATCCCGAGCGGCCACCCCTCCAGCAGCTGGTCCACCCGACCCGCCCAGAACGTGTCCGGCCCCGACGTCTCCGTCGGGGCCGGACACGTTCTGCAAGGTTTCGATCCGACCAGCCTCATTCGGTCAGTTGACCTGTGTCACTGCGCCACCGAGGACTCGATGCCGACGTCGTCCTGCGGCGGCCGTCCTCGACCACGGTTGCGGAAAACCCTCAGGCTCCGTGCTCCCGGGCCGCCGCGATACCCGCCCGTACCGCTTCCAGCAGGGCTTCCAGGCCCTGGGCCCGCTGCCATTCCTCGGCCGAGTGGTGCCATGTGTGCTGCGTCGCCGGGGCTTCGGGCGGACCGGCGACGATCTCGACGGTCCGCCTCCCCTTCCGGTCGGGGCCCGTGACCCGCAGGTCCATGTTCTTGATGTGGAACCGCTTCGGACAGCTGCCGAAGACCTCCAGGATCCGGCCGTCGAACGTGTAGAACTCTCTGCCTGCCCTGGCCGTGGTCTCGTCGGTCATGCGGCGACGCTACAGGCGGGGACCGGCGGCTGCCAGGAGCGGAGGCCCCGCAAATTCACATGACAGCTGCGGCCGGCTCCGCGATCCTTTGCCGGTGGCCACGGAACCGGATCTTCTCAGTCTGAGCATCGTCTGCCCACCGCCCGGCGAGGGCGGCGTGGAGGTCCGCCCGTTCGTCAGTGGCCGGGATCTCCTGGCCGACCTGTCCCTGCGTAGCAGGGAATCGGGCGGCCCCCCGTTCGCGGGATCAGACCCCCGGTATCTCCTGGGCCGGGGCGGGCCGTTGCATGCCACCGGAACTCCCCACGAGGTTCGGCTCGCTCGATCCGGGTGCGGCTTTGAGCGGTGCTGCAGCGCTCTGTACGTGACGGTCACGCGCGACGAGGAGCATGTCGTCTGGGCGGGCTGGCGCGACCCGGTCGAGCGGGGCTTCGACCTGCCGGAGTTTCGGTTCGCCGCGGATCAGTACGAGGCCGAGGTCCTGCGAGCCGAGGAGGACCGCGGCTGGGAGTGGCCGGCGGCAGTGGTCGCGACGCTGCTGGAGGCGGGGCTGAGGGGACGCGAGGACTGGCTCGCCAGGTGGGAGTGCGAGTTGGAGGCGGTCTGGGCCTTCCGCGGGGAACCCGATCGGATCGACGTCGTCCTGAGGCATCCCCCTGGCCGGGACGAGACGGATCTGCCTTGGGCCCAGTTCCTGATGACCCTGCCGATCTCCGCGGACGACCCGTCGGACCAGGCCGAGCACCTTGAAGCGCAGCTGACCGCAGGCGATCCCCGTGCCACCGCCGAGCTCTGCGGAGGCTACCGGCCGGAGCAGGTGGGCTACCCGTGGCCGTAGCCGGCCGACCCGCTGTTCATCATGGACCTCCGTGGATACCCCTGGCTTCAGCCGGGGGAGGAATTGGACTGCCCGCGTAGCGGGTCAGGTGGCTGCGTTTCGCCCCCGGGGCGGACCGCAGTGCTGTGACGTGCGGGATTCGAGCTGCACGGTTTGCCCCGCCAGGTTGTGGGTCATGACCACGACTCATGTGAAGCGGGCGTTCAAGTACCGCTTCTATCCGACGGATGCGCAGGCGGCTGAGCTGTCGCGCACCTTCGGGTGTGTGCGGAAGGTCTACAACATGGCGTTGCAGGCCCGTTCGGAGGCGTGGACGCTGCGTCAGGAGCGGGTCGACTACGACGCCACGTCGGCGATGCTGACGGGGTGGAAGAAGACCGGGGAGCTGTCCTACCTGTCCGAGGTGTCGTCGGTTCCGTTGCAGCAGGCGCTGCGGCACTTGCAGGGGGCGTTCACCAACTTCTGGCAGAAGCGGGCGAAGTACCCGACGTTCAAGTCCCGGAAGAAGTCCCGCAGGTCCGCCGAGTACACGTCCTCCGCGTTCCGGTTCCGGGACGGCCGGCTGACGCTGGCGAAGATGGACCAGCCGCTGGACATCGTGTGGTCCAGGCCGTTGCCGCAGGGCGCTGCGCCGTCCACGGTGACCGTGTCGCAGGACAGTGCGGGGCGCTGGTTCGTCTCCCTGCTGTGCGAGGACCGCCCGTTGATGCCCGCACCCGTGAACCCGGCCGTGGGTGTCGACGTCGGTGTCACCAGTCTGGTGACGCTGTCCACCGGGGAGAAGATCACCAACCCCCGGTACGGGCGCAAGGACCGGGAACGCCTGGCCAGGGCTCAGCGGGAGCTGTCCCGCAAGGTCAAGGGCAGCGCCAACCGGGAGAAGGCCCGGCTCAGGGTCGCCCGTGTGCACGCGCGCATCGCCGACCGCCGCAGGGACTTCCTGCACAAGCTCACCACTCGGCTCGTCCGCGAGAACCAAACGGTCGTGATCGAGGATCTGACGGTCCGGAACATGCTCAGGAGCCGGACGCTCGCCCGTGCCATCGGTGACGCGGGCTGGGCCGAGATGCGGTCCATGCTGGAGTACAAGGCCCGGTGGTACGGGCGGGACCTGGTGACCGTCGACCGGTGGTTCCCCAGCTCGAAACTGTGCTCGGCCTGCGGCGCGACCGCCGCGAAGATGCCACTGAACGTCCGCGAGTGGGAATGCGCCTGCGGCGCACAGCACGACCGGGACGTGAACGCGGCACGCAACATCCTGGCCGCCGGACTGGCGGTTACAGCCTGTGGAGACGGTGTAAGACCTCAACGGAGCACTCCGGGCGGGCAGTCGTCGGTGAAGCAGGAAACATCCCGACCGCAGCGCTCGCGCGCAGCGGCTCAGCCGTGAGGCTGAGGGGAATCCCCCGGCTCCAGCCGGGGGAGGAAGTCAAGGCCGGGGACTTCGTCCGGTGCCCGGTGAACCTGGCCATCATGGAGGGTGAGAACCAGAGCGGTAGGGCGGCGGCGAACGCGCTGCTGGAGGCCGCCGGGCACGGCGCCGAGCCGGCCGTGGTCCACGCCCTGTACGAGCCGCAGGAACTGCGCCGCCTGAAGGAGGTGGACGCCGCGCTCTACCGGCAGGGCCGTGCGCACATCCTCGATACCCCGGCGCCCTGGTCCTCCCGCGCCGGGGGCGACCGGCTCAGTACGACCGGTTGACGATCAGTTCGCAGAGCGCGTCGAGGTCGGCGACGGCACCGGGCACCGCGCCGGGGCCGTCGGCGAGGCTCCGCAGACGGCGTCGGGCCCCGTCCGCGTGCTCGGCGGCGCGCTCCACCGTCCAGCGCCGGCCGCCGGCCTCCTCCACCAGCCGGGCCAGCTCCGCCTCCCCGGCCCGGCCAGGGCCGGCCGGCAGCGCGTAGCGGCGGGCCGGTTCGTCGCCCGCCGCGGTGTCCGAGGCCATCGCGGCGACCACCGGCACCGAGAGCTTGCGTGCCCGCAGGTCCGCGAAGACCGGTCTGCCCGTGACCGCTTCGTCGCCCCAGATCCCCAGCAGGTCGTCCACCAGCTGGAACGCCATGCCCAGGTCGTGTCCGAACGCGGCCAGGGTCTCGACCTGCGCCGGCCCGCCGCCGCCGTGGAGGGCGCCCAGCCGGCAGGCGCAGGAGATCAGCGACGCCGTCTTGCCCGACACCATCTCCAGGCACTCGGACAGCTCGACGCGGGGCGCGGCCTCGAACAGCACGTCCAGGCTCTCGCCCACCGCGAGCTGGATGAGCGTGTCCAGCAGGGCAGCCGACGCCTCGCCGGCGACGGCTTCGCCGTCGGGGCCTGCGAGCACCTCGAACGCCAGCATCAGCAGCGCGTCGGCCGACCGGGTCGCCGCGCCCGGCCCGAACACCTCCCAGGCGGCGGCCCGGTGGCGACGGAGCGCATCGCCGTCCAGGACGTCGTCGTACAGCAACGACAGGTGGGAGGACTGCTTCGATCACGTGCCGGACGCGGTAGCCGAATACGACCGGCTCAAAGTCCGGATCACCGCGGAGGCGTGATCGCCTGATCCGGTAGCCCTCCTGGCTCGCGTAGGAGCCTCACAGGCGCTGCGAAATCTCTCATCGGACGGCAGCGACCCGCCTGTGAAACCCCGCAGTGTCGTGGTGGCCGTTCTCAGGCCGAGGGCGTGACCGCTGGTGAACAGGCCGGACTGCGCGACGTCGAGCGTGTGAAGGTGCGGCGGTAGGCGGTGGGGGTGGTGTCCAGTGCGCGCCGGAAGTGCAGCCGCAGGTTGGCCGCCGTGCCCAGCCCGCAGTCCCGCGCCACCTGCTCCACCGAGCGGTCCGTGGATTCCAGCAGCTCCCGCGCCCTGCCCAGCCGGGCGTTGAGCATCCACTGCAACGGGGTCGTGCCCGTCTCCTCGGTGAACCGGCGCATGAAGGTGCGCTGCGAGAGGCCCGCGTGCCGGGCGAGCACGCGCAGCGAGAGCGGCTCGCCGAGCCGCTGCAGGGCCCATCCACGGGTACCGGACAGCGACGCCTCGCCGGCCACCGCGACGGGAGCCGGCACGTACTGGGCCTGCCCACCGTCTCGGTGCGGGGCGGCGACCAGACCGCGGGCGATCTGGTTGGCCATCTCCGCGCCCAGGTCGCGGCGCACGATATGCAGGCACAGGTCGATGCCGCAGCACACCCCGGCCGAGGTGAGCACGTCGCCCTCGTCGACGTAGAGCACGTCGCGGTCGACCGAGACGGCCGGGAAGCTCCGCTCGAACTCGTCGATGTGCTTCCAGTGGGTCGTGGCGTGCAGCCCGTCCAGGACGCCCGCCGCGGCCAGCGCGAAAGCGCCCGTGCAGATCGACACCACACGCTTGCCTCGGTCGCGGGCTCCGGCCAGTGTCTCGAGCACGGCGTCCGGCAACGGGAGGATCAGGTCGAATCCCGGCACGATCACGGTGTCGGCGGTGCTCACCCGCTCCAGGCCCTCGTCGGCGACCAGGGCGAAACCCGCGCTGGTGGCCACCTTCGGCTGAAGCGCGCACAGGGTCATCTCGTAGGGGGTTTCCGGCCGGGTGGTGAAGATCTGCGTCGGGATCGCCAGGTCGAGGGGGGTGACCCCGTCCAGCGCCAGGACCGCGACTCGATGCACTGCCATGGCAAGATTCTAGCGAAGTAAGGAAATTTTGCCTCTCGCCAGGTCAGGGCGGTCACGGCCAGGCTGAAGACATGACCGGACCTACCCGCGAGGCGACCGCCGACCTGATCACGCTGCCAGGCACACCGCTTGCCGACGCCGTCATGAACCTCATCCGACCGGTGGAAACGCCGTCCGTCTTCAACCACAGCGTCCGCAGCTACCTGTTCGCCCGGCTGGTTGCCGGCCGCCTCGGCCTGGTCGTCGGCCACGACTACCAGGACGACCTGTTGTTCGCCGCGTGCGCGATGCACGACCTCGGCGTGGCGTCGGACGGCCCGCACAACCAACGGTTCGAGGTCGAAGGCGCCGACCGGGCCGCCTCATTCCTCATCGACCGCGGAGTACCGGCAATCGATGCCGACCAGGTCTGGCAGGCCATCGCCCTCCACACCTCCCCGGGTATCGCAGAACGCCGTGGCACGCTGTGCGTGCTCGTCCGCGAGGGCGTCGCACTCGACTTCGGTGGCCCGATCGGCGCCGCCCACATCGACGCCGTCACCGACGAGCAGGCCGACGCCGTGCACGCCGCCTATCCACGGCTGGACATGATCCGCTCACTCACCGACGCGATCGTCGCGCAGGCCGCGAAAGACCCGAAGAACGCACCCCGGTACACGATCCCCGGCGAATTCCTCCGTGAACGCGAGACCTTCGGCCGGACCCGGCTGGAGCACGCCTGCCGTTCGTCCCGCTGGGGCAACTGACTCCACGGACTCCACGGCCGCGTCACCGAAGAACACGACCGCGTCACCAAAGAAAAGGAAGCACCGCAATGACCGTCCACACCGTCGCGATCCCCGAGGACAACCCGGTCTTCGGGCAAACCACCAGCGCCTTCGCGAGCTTCGGCTATTCCGCCGCGGTCCGCGCGCACGGCCTCCTGTTCATCGCCGGAACGATCGGTCGCCGCGCCGACGGAACCATCCCGGACACCATCGAAGAGCAGACCGAGATCGCCATCCGGAAGATCGAAGAGATCCTTCGACTGGAGAACCTCGACCCGTCCGCCCTCGTCGACGTCACCAGCTACCACATCGACATCCGCCGGCACTTGCCCGGCTTCATCGAGGCCAAGCAGCGCCTCGTCGAAGCGCCCTACCCGACCTGGACGATCATCGGTGTCAGCGGCCTCGCCAGCCCGGGACTCCTCGTCGAAATCCGCGCGACCGCCGCGTATCCCGCCGAATCCCGGTAGACCGCCGCTCCTGGACCGGCGCCCGGGCCCAGGAGCCCGTCGCGACGGACGTGAGGTTCTCACGGGACTGCGGCGGCACCGAGGAGACGACGGGACCCAGCCCGGTCTGCAGATGGTGGTCGTAGAACGCCGCCAGCACCGACACCGCGTGGTTGACGGTGGCCGGGGCGTAGCCCGACCTCAGGTACGGCTTGCCGGTGGCGCGTTCAGCGATCCCGGTACGGGCGCATCCGGTCGGCGCCGGTCCCGCGCCGGGTTGTGGCACGTCCGCAGCCACAGGACGAAGTCGGGTACGTCCACGCAACGCGGCCGGTGAGGTGCCGTGGAACCTGCGGATCAACCTCGTCAGCTCCGCTTCCAGGGCCCGCCCCAGTACGGGGCCGGGTCGGGGGGCGGGGACCGGTGGGTCAGCGGTGGGTGAAGCGGGTGGTGAGGGTGACGGTGGTGAGGCCCTTGATCATTGCGGCTCTGTTCCAGTTCATGCCGAAGCCGTTGCGGTCGACGGTGATCTCGCCGCTGAGGGTCACCTCGTGCGGGCCGGCGGCGGTGGCGCGGGCGGTGAAGGTGAGCGGGCGGGTGGTGCCGAGCACGGTGAGGCTGCCGGTGACCTTGGCGGTTCCGGCGCTGTCGGCGACGACGCGGGTGGCGGTGAAGGTGAACGTCGGATACCTGTCGACGTCGAAGAAGTCCGCGGAGCGCAGGTGGGTGTCGAGTTTGGCCTGCTTGCTGAGGATCGACGCGGCCTCGACGGTCAGTGTGCCGTGCGCGGAGCCGTCGGGGCTGATCTCGCCTTCGCCGCTGAGCTTGGTGAAGGCGGCCCTGATCGTGGCCAGTCCCCACATCGACTTGTGCTTGATCTCCACTGATGACGTGGCCGGGTCCAGGACCCAGGGGCCGGTGCTGAGGTCGGACAGCCTGGTGGAGGGCTGGGTGGGGTCGGTGGTGCGGCGGGTCATGGCGACCGTCTTTCGCGGTGGGGCAGGCAGTGGCGCTTGGGTGGGGTGCGGCGTCGCGGGCTGGTGAGTCGCGCGCCTGCTTCCGCCCGGTGGTGGTGGGGCGGGGCCTGAATTCGGGGGCGTCCGTCGTCGCGGGGGCGTCGCGGGGGCGGCCCTGCCC
>NZ_JBHVWW010000041.1:0-15362 GCF_042882025.1 Kitasatospora sp. NPDC058243 | reverse complement strand
CCCTTCTGTTTCCGCGGGGGGGGGGGGGGGGGGGGTGGGGGTTGGGTGTTTCTTGGCGGGGGGGGGGTGGGGGGGGGCCGCCCCTCCCCCCCCCCCGCGACGACAGCAGCGGCGGTGGTGCGGGGCCGGGTTCGGTCCGCGCCGTGCCGGTGTGCGGTCCGCAGGTGCTGGTCAGGCGGAGAGGCCGGCGGCGAGGGCCTTGGCCTTGGCAGCGGCCTGCTCGTGGGCCTGGGCGCGGGAGGCGTCCGACAGGTCGACCAGGTCGGCCATCGCGGGGACGGTGCGGGCCAGGGTCAGTTCGGGCGTGATGACGTCGACCTTGAGGCCGAGCAGGCCGGTCAGCGCCTTCTCCAGGTAGTTGGCCGCGAACTCGAAGTCCTCGCGCGGGGTGCCGGGCGCGTAGGAGCCGCCGCGGCTGGCGACGACGGTGACGGGCTTGCCCGCCACGGAGGAGTTCTCACCGCCGGTGCGGCCCATGATGATCACGTGGTCCAGCCATGCCTTGAGGCTGGAGGGGATCGTGAAGTTGTACATGGGGGCGCCGATGAGCACCGCGTCCGCGTTCTCCAGCTCCGCGGCCAGCTCGGTGCGCAGGGCGAAAGCGGCCTTCTGCTCGTCCGTGTGGTCGGCCGGGTCGGCGAAGGCGGCCGTGATGCCGGCAGCGGTGAGGTGCGGCAGCGGCTCGGCCGCGAGGTCGCGGTAGACGACCGTGCCCTCGGGGTGCTGCTCCTCCCATGCCTTGCGGAAGGTGGCCGTGACCTCGCGGGAGGCGGAGCCGTGGGGCAGGGCGGAGGAGTCGAGGTGCAG
The DNA here is from genome assembly GCF_042882025.1 of Kitasatospora sp. NPDC058243. Taxonomy (NCBI): domain Bacteria; kingdom Bacillati; phylum Actinomycetota; class Actinomycetes; order Kitasatosporales; family Streptomycetaceae; genus Kitasatospora; species Kitasatospora sp. NPDC058243. Next base: position 14,555 of record NZ_JBHVWW010000041.1, on the reverse strand, counting down.
CAGGGTGGCCATGGAGGGCTCCAGAGTTAGGGGCGGAGGTTTCTTACGTAGCTAGTAATAACATAGCTACTTACTTTTCTAAAGCTACGTAGGTCGAGGGCTACCCTGGTGGCATGGCGAATCACGGCGAGCAGGCATGCAGGAAGGCCGACGAGGGCATTGCGCGCGTCTTCCAGCTCTTCGGCAAGCGGTGGACGGGCCTGATCGTCGTCACCCTGATCCCGGGGCCCGTGTACTTCGCCGATCTTCGGCGGGCCATCCCGGGCATCAGCGAGCGCATGCTCTCGGAGCGGCTCACCGAACTCGGCGAGGCCGGCCTGATCCTGCGAGAGGTGGACGCCGGCCCTCCGCTGAGGGTCTCCTACCGGCTGACCGAAGCGGGCAACGCGTTGGAGCCCGCGTTGGCCGAGCTGGGGCGGTGGGCGGCCGCGCACCTGAACGGCGGTGCACCCTGCTCCGGTGGGCCGGAGCGGCTCCCGCTCGACGTGGCCGGCGCGGCCGGCGGTGCGTCGGCGGGGTGACCGCCGGGCCGGTCGCGGGGCCGGCGGCGGAGCGGCTCCACCGCGTGCCGCACCAAGGACGGCGAGTCCCGCGGCGGCGTGCACGCCGGGTGGTTCCACCGGCGGATGCGGCCGGTGAGCGGGATGCGGGTGCGGAGGGCGCCGGTCTGCGCGCCCAGGTCGCTGCTTCAGGAACGTCGCCGAACCGGAATCAAGGCCCCCGTCGTCGCCGATTTCCGTTCGATTCTCCCGAGGGCCGGGCCCGCTCCAGCACCGAACGGGCCGATCTCGCCCAGTGGCTGACTGTGCGTGCCGACGGTGTTACGCTCCCGAGAGAAGAGAGAGCTGACTCTCACTTGTTGGCCGGGGACGCCGTTCGTCCGCCCTGGCCTGGACGTGCAGGAGAGGGCGGTTCTGCCAAGCGTTCGCTGCTCTTGTGGCCTTTGGCCGGTGAGGAGACCCATCATGACCGCCCCCGCACCGCAGTTACCCTTCGAGCGCCCCGACGCCCTGGACCTGGCGCCGCTGTTCGCGCGTCTGCGCGAGGAAGGTCCGATCACGCGGGTGACGACACCCGCCGGTGACCCGGCCTGGCTGGTGACCCGCTACGAGGAGGCCCGGGAGGTTCTGGGCGACACCCGCTTCTCCCGGCTGCGCCCCGATTCCGAGGGCGCGCCGAGGATCTCGGAGTCGGCGCTGCACACGCGCCCCGCCCCCACGCCCGAGGAGGAGGACCGCGAGCACACGCGGATGCGGCGGATGCTGGCGCCCGCGTTCAGCGCGCCGCGGATGCGCCGGCTGGGCGAGCGGATCGGGCAGCTCGCCGCATCCTGCCTGGACGCGATGGAGGAGGAGCGCGCGCGGGATCCGGAACGCGCCGTCAACCTGCACGACCACCTGTCGTTCCCGTTGCCGGTGATGGTGATCTGCGAGCTGCTGGGTGTGCCGGTCGCGGACCGGGGCCTGCTGCGCGGCTGGTCGGAGCGGATCGCCGCGCTGTACGGCGGGGCCGACGGCGCCGCGGCCATGGCCGAGTTCGAGGCGTACGTGGCCGGCATCGCCGAGGAGAAGCGGAAGCAGCCGGGGCAGGACGTGATCAGCGACATCCTGGCCGTGCAGGCGCAGGACCCCTCGTTCACCGAGGGGGAGATGACCCGGCTGGCGGTGGGGCTGCTGTTCGCCGGCCACGAGACGACGTCGGCCCGGATCGACCTGGGAGTCCTGTTCCTGCTGAGCGACACCGGCCGGCGGGACCGCTTCGCCGCCGACCCGGAGGCGCTGGCCCGCGCCACCGTGGAGGAGGTCCTGCGGATGGCCTCGCCCGGTGGCCTGGGCCTGACCCGCTACGCCCGCGAGGACGTCACCGTCGCGGGGACCGCGATCGCGCGGGGCGAGGCGGTGCTGGTGGCGATCAACGCCGCGAACCGGGACGGGCGGGTGTTCGAGGAGCCGGACACCTTCGACCCGTCGCGTTCCCCCAACGCGCACCTGGCCTTCGGGCACGGCGGCCACTACTGCATCGGCAACGTGCTGGCACGCACCGAGATGCAGATCGCGCTGACCGCGCTGTTCCGGCGCTTCCCCGACCTGCGGCTGGCGGTGGACGCGCGGAGCCTGCGCGACCACGACGAGCGGCTGGCGGGCGGCCTCAGCGAGGTCCCGGTCCTGTGGTGAGCGGGGAGCACCCGCGCGAGCGGCCGGTCGCACGGGTGGAGGCGGACACCTCGCGGTGCGTGTCGTCGGGGCAGTGCGCGGTGACCGCGCCGCTGGTGTTCGACCAGGACGAGGCCGGGCAGGTCGTCGTGCTCGCCGCCGAGCCCGGCGCACGGGCGGCGGAACTGGCCCGCCAGGCGGCCGCCATGTGCCCGGCCTCGGCGATCCGGGTGCATCCGGCGCGCTGATCCGGTGCGCTAGCGGCCGGTGGTGCCGGCCGCCCCCGCGAGGACGGCCGGCACCCGCCTCGGCGTCAGGGCGTGCGGGTGTGCAGTGCGGGGGCGGGGCAGGGCAGCGGGCGGGCCCCGGCGGGGGTGAGGCCGTCGAGGACGAGGGACAGGTACCGGCGCCAGCCGTCCTCGCGGGGTTCCATCGTCCACAGCACCGAGACCAGCATGACGACGACGCGGTGCAGGTCGTCGGGTACGAGGTCGGCGCGGATCACACCTGCGCGCTGGCCGCGCGCCAGGAGAGCGTCGAGGGCGGTGAAGAACTCCTGCCCGGTCGCCGGGGTCAGGACGCCGGCGGAGCGGGCGGCGGCCAGCACGTTGTAGTCGCCGGCCACCGATTCCAGCGCCGCTTCCAGTACGCGGGCCAGTCCGGAGGCGGGGTCGGGGTCGTGGGCGGCAGCCTGGATGACGGGGCGGACGTTCTCGCCGAAGCGCTCGTCCAGTACGGCCCGCAGCAGCGCGGCCTTGTCGGGGAAGCGGCGGAAGAGCGTGGCGGCCCCGACGCCGGCCCGGCGTGCCACGTCGTCGAGGAGGGCGTCGGGGCCTTGTTCGGTGAAGACCTCCCGGGCAGCCCGGATGATCTTTTCCGCGTTGCGGGCGGCGTCGGCGCGCAGCAGCCGGGGGGAGTCGAGGGCCATTGCGGCAGCCTATCCAAGGGCCGGCGGAACGGCGTCGGACGGTCCGGGGGCGTGGTGGTGTGGGGCAGATGGGGGGAGTGCGCCGGGCGGCGGGGACGCGGGCCGGGCCGTCGCGCTCCCTCCGTGGTTCAGCCGTCCAGGTGGGTGGGCGCGAACATCCGCAGCAGGGCGGGCAGGACCAGCACGTTGGGGCCCGGGGCGGCGAGTGCGGCGGCCAGGTCCCGTGCGAGGTCGTCGGGTGTGGTCATGGCGGCCGGGACGCCGAAGGACTCGGCCAGACGGACGAAGTCCGGGCGGGCCAGTTCGGTGGCGGTGGCCTCGCCGAAGGCGCCCGTCATGTACTCGCGCAGGATGCCGTAACCGCCGTCGTCGATGATCAACCAGGTTACGTTGAGGCCGAGTTGGCGGGCGGTGGCGAGTTCGGCGAGCGAGTACATCGCGCCGCCGTCGCCGGAGACGGCGAGGACCGGGCGGCCGTCCGTGGCCACGGCGGCGCCCAGTGCGGAGGGGTAGCCGTAGCCGAGGCCGCCGGCGCCCTGGGCGGAGTGCATCGCTCCGGGGCGGCGGGCGTCGAAGGCGGACCAGGCCCAGTAGCCGAGGATCGTCATGTCGAAGAAGACCGGCGAGTCGTCCGGTAGCGCGTGGCGAACGGATGCCAGCAAGTCCTGTTCGAGTTCCAGCCCCTGGCCGTCGATCCGCTCCTGGACGCGCTTGAGCAGTTCGGCGGTCACCGCCTCGGCCCGGCCGTCCGGTACGGCGGCCGGCACCGAGTCGGAGAGGGCGGCCAGGGCGAGGCGGGCGTCGGCGTGGATGCCGAAGGCCGGGTGGTTGGCCTCCAGCTTGCCCGCGTCGGCCTCGATCTGGATGATCCGGCCGCGCGGCGCCATGGTGTGGTAGTTGCTGGACAGTTCGCCCAGGCCGGAGCCGACGACGAGCAGGACGTCGGCGTCCTCCAGCAGATCGGTGGTGTGGCGGTCCTCCAGCCAGGAGCGCAGCGACAGCGGGTGCTCCCAGGGGAAGGCCCCCTTGGCGCCGAAGGTGCAGGCCACCGGGGCCCGCAACAGCTCGGCCAGCCGCAGCAGTTCGTCACTGGCTGACGCCCGGACCACACCGCCTCCGGCCAGGATCACCGGGCGTTCGGCCTCGGCCAGCAGCACCGCGGCCTCGGCGATCAGCTCCGGGCGGGGGACCGGTGGCCGGGGTTCGGCGCGCAGCCCGGTGACCGGCGGTACGGTCACCGGCGCGAGCAGGACGTCCTGCGGGATCTCCACCCACACCGGCCCGTACGGCGCGCTCAGCGCCGACTCCCAGGCGGCGGCCAGCGCGGAGGGGATCTGCGCTGGGGTCCGGGCGGTGTGCACGGACTTCACCACGTCGCGGAAGCTGGCCTGCTGGTCGACGAGTTCGTGCAGATAGCCGCGCCGTCGCCCACCCAGTCCGGCCGAGGGGATCTGGCTGGAGACGGCGAGCACCGGCACCGAGGCGGCGGCGGCCTCCTGGAGCGCGGCCAGCGAGGTGAGCGCGCCGGGCCCGGTGGACAGGAACAGCGGGGCCACCGTCCCGGCGGTGCGGGCGTAGCCGTCGGCGGCGAAGCCGGCGTTGTTCTCCACCCGCAACCCCACGTACCGCAGGTCGGAGCGGCGCAGCGCGTCGAACAGGCCGAGGGCGTGCTGGCCGGGCAGGCCGAAGACGCAGCGGGCGCCGAGCGTGGCGAGCGACTCGACCACCAGGTCGCCGCCGTTGCGGAGGTGTGTCATGCGCGCACCTCGCCGGTGGCGTCGTGGGACTCCGTGCGGGCGTCTGTACGGGCGCCGGCGCGGCCGTCCGGTTGTCCGTCCGGTTGTCCGTCGGTGCGGTCGCCCGCGCCGGCTCGCGGGCCTGGCTCCGTCCGTTCGCTCGCGATCTGGCGGGCCATCAACGTCGTCAGCTCGTAGGCGGTGTGCGAGGCGGCCACCGCGGTGATCTCTGCGTGGTCGTACGCGGGCGCGACCTCGACCACGTCGGCGGAGACCAGGTGGCAGCCGCTCAGGCCGCGCAGGATCTCCAGCAGTTCGCGCGAGGTGAGTCCGCCGGCCTCGGGGGTGCCGGTGCCGGGGGCGTGCGCCGGGTCGAGCACGTCGATGTCGATGGAGATGTACAGGGGGCGGTCGCCGACCCGCTCGCGCAGCTGCTGGGCGACCTCGTCCACGCCGCGCCGCAGGACGTCGGCGGAGGTGACGATGCCGAAGCCGAGCTTCTCGTCGTCGGTGAGGTCCTGCTTGCCGTAGAGCGGCCCGCGGGTGCCGACGTGGGAGAGGGCGGAGGTGTCCAGGATTCCCTCCTCGACGGCCCGGCGGAACGGTGTGCCGTGGGTGTACTCGGCGCCGAAGTAGGTGTCCCAGGTGTCCAGGTGGGCGTCGAAGTGCAGCAGCGCGACCGGCCCGTGCCGGCGGGCCACGGCGCGCAGCAGCGGGAGTGCGATGGTGTGGTCGCCGCCGAGGGTCATCAGCCGGGCGCCGGTGTCCAGCAGTTCGCCGGCGGCCGCCTCGACGGTGTCGACCGCCTCGTGGATGTCGAACGGGTTGGCGGCGATGTCCCCGGCGTCGGCGACCTGGGCGAGCGCGAACGGCGAGGCGCCCTGGGCCGGGTTGTAGGGGCGCAGCAGCCGGCTGGCCTCGCGGATCGCGTTGCCGCCGAAGCGGGCGCCGGGCCGGTAGGAGACGCCGGTGTCGAAGGGCACGCCGACGACCGCGACGTCCGCGCGCGGGACCTGGTCGATCCGGGGCAGGCGGGCGAAGGTGGCGGGCCCGGCGTAGCGCGGTACCCGGGAGGAGTCGGTGGGGCCGAGGGGGCTGTGGGGGGCGTGGGGGCCGGGGGCGGTGCTCATGGCTGCTCCTGTCGGGCGGGGCGGGGCGGCGTCGGGGCGAAGTCGGGGAGTCGGCGTGGAGGTGTCGGCGGGCGGGCGTTGCGCCGGGTCGACAGGGTCAGTTCGCGTGGTCGGGGGCGATCCGGTCGGCGAGGCGCAGGAGGGCCGCCCAGGCCAGCTCGGCGGCCCAGTCGTCCTGGAGGTCGGAGCCGTGCTCCTGGCCGGTCAGCTGGCGGGCGGTGAGCTCGGCGGTCTCGCGGGACGGCAGGACGAGCGGGCCGCCGCCGGCCTGGGCGGCGATCTGGATCTCGCAGGCCTTGTCCAGGTAGTACATCCGCAGGAAGGCCTCGCCCGGTGTGCGGCCGACGGTCAGCAGGCCGTGGTTGCGCAGGATCAGCGCCGGGTGCCCGCCGAGGTCGGTGACCAGTCGCTCCTGTTCGGCGAGGTTGAGCGCGACGCCCTCGTAGTCGTGGTAGCCGACCCGGTCGTGGAACTCCATCGAGATCTGGTTGAGGGGCAGCAGCCCGTCCCGCTGGGCGGCGACCGCGCAGCCCGCCCGGGTGTGCGTGTGCAGCACGCAGTGGGCGTCCTGGCGGGCCGCGTGGACGGCGCTGTGGATCACGAAGCCCGCCGGGTTGACCAGATGGGGGGTCGGCTCCACCGGGTTCCCGGCCAGGTCGATCTTGACCAGGTCGGAGGCGGTGATCTCCTCGAACAGCAGGCCGTACGGGTTGATCAGGAAGTGCTGCTCGGGGCCGGGGACGCGGACCGAGATGTGGGTGAAGATCAGGTCGGTCATCCGGAAGTGGGCGACCAGCCGGTACACGGCGGCGAGTTCGCGGCGCAGCCGGGCCTCGTCCGGTGCGGTCGGTGCCGTTGGTCCGGGCGGGACGGTCGGTGCGGCGGGCAGGCCCATGAGGCTTCCTCTCAGAGTGCGGCGGCCGGGGCGGTGGCGGCGGGAGCGGCCGGGGTCTCGGCCTGCCCGGCGAGCCGGCCGCGCCAGTGCTCCAGCACGGTGGCGTCGGTCGGGCGGGTGGCCAGGCTGACGGCCAGGTAGGCGACCAGGCTCACGGCGAGGCCGAAGTAGATCGGCTCGTTGGCGAGGACACCCTTGGCGGCCATCAGCGCGATCACGGTGCCGCCGCCCGCGACCATCGCGGCGAGCGCGCCCGGCAGGTTGCCGCGCCGCCAGACCAGCCCACCCAGGATCGGCACCAGCAGACCGCCGACCAACAGGTTGTACGCGACGGTGAGCGCCGAGATCACGTCGTCCAGGACGCAGGCGACGCCGATCGACAGCACGCCGAGGGCCACGATCGCCAGCCGGTTGGACCGCACCTCGTCATGGTCCGTGGCCGCGGTGCCGGGCCCTCCCTGGCCGACGAGCGTGCGTACCCGGGCCCAGATGTCGTTGTTGGCCACGGTGGCGGAGGCGATCAGCGCGCCGCTCGCGGTCGACATCATCGCGGACAGCGCCGCCGCCAGGACCAGGCCGCGCACCCCGGCCGGCAGTGTGCTCTTCACGATGGTCGCGAACGCGCTGTCAGGGCTGGCCAGTTGGGGGTAGAGCGCCTTGGTGGCCATCCCGATCACCGCGCCGGCGACGGCGTACGCCAGGCAGTAGGCGCCGGCCACCGTGCCGCCGTACGTGGCCACCCGGTCGGTGCGGGCGGTGAACACCCGCTGCCAGATGTCCTGGCCGATCAGCATGCCGAAGGTGTAGATCAGCACGTAGGTGAAGATGGTGTCGCCGCCGATCGAGCCGAACGAGAAGTAGCCGGACGGCAGTTCGGCCTTCAACCGGGCGAGGCCGCCGGCCTTCACGACGGCGACCGGCAGCAGCAGGAACAGGACCCCGATGCTCTTCACCACGAACTGCACCATGTCGGTGAGGGTGATCGACCACATGCCTCCGAGCGCGGAGTAGCCGACCACGATGGTGCCGCCGATCACCACGGCCGCCCAGCGGGGCACGTCGAACAGCACGTCGAAGACGCTGGCGTAGGCGATCGTCGAAGTCACCGCCAGCATCAGGGTGTAGACCCACATGACCACGCCGGAGATCACGCTCGCCGCCCCGCCGTAGCGCAGCGACAGCATCTCGGCCACGGTGTACACCCGCAGCCGGGCGATCCGGGCGGAGAAGAGGATGCTCAGCGCCAGCAGGCCGAGCCCGATGGCGAACACCATCCAGGCGCCCGACAGGCCGTAGGAGTAGCCGAGCCGCACGCCGCCGATGGTGGACGCGCCGCCGAGCACGACGGCGGCCATCGTCCCCGTGTACAGCACCGGGCCCAGACGGCGGCCCGCGACGAGGAAGTCCGCCTTCGAGGAGGCGCGCCGCTTGCCCCACCAGCCGACGCCGACGATGCCCAACAGGTAGCCGATCATCACGACGTAATCGAGGGTCATGGGGGGTCCTCCGATCCGGCCGGACGCGCTGGGGGAGCGGGCCGGGCCAGGGCTGTGGGTGGGGGAGCAGGCTGGGCGACGGGCGGGGCAGCGGGCGGGACTGGCGGGGCGCACAGGAAAGGCGGGGAACTGGGGGCGAGCCGGGGGTGCCCGAGGGAAAACGCCGTGCGCTGAACCTAAACCGCCCCACCTGGCCTGCAGAAGTATCGGATTCATCCAATATCGTGGGGTCAGATGTGCAAAACCTCCGACGAAAGGCCGCCGGCGTGCCCGACCCAGCCCCCGCTCCCGCCTCCGGCAGCCCCGCCGTCCCGCTGACCGCCCTGCTCGCCGACCCCGTGCTCGGACTGCGCCGGATCGCCGGACCGGCCGACGACCGGCTGATCGGCACCGTCGGCACCACCGAGGTCGAGAACCCCGGCCCCTACCTGCTCGGCGGCGAACTGCTGCTCACCGCCGGAGTCCGCCTCCCGAAGGACGCCGAGGGCATCGACGCCTACGTGCGCTGCGTCGTCGAAGCGGGCGCCGCCGCACTCGGCTTCGGCGTCGCACCGGTCTACGACGAGGTGCCGGCCGACCTGGTCGCCGCCTGCGACCGGCACGGCCTGCCCCTGCTGCGGGTGCCCGACGGCACCCCGTTCGTCGCCGTCGGCCGGGCCGCCTACTCGGCGATGGCCGAAGCCGCCCACCGCGGCCTGCGGCAGATCTCCGAAGCCCAGTCCGCACTCGCCTCCGCGGCCGCCCGCCCCGACGCGCTGCGCGCGGTCGTCCAGCAACTCGCCGTGCACCTGGGCGGTTGGACGGCACTGCTGGACGGGCGCGGCGTCGAACTGTTCAGCGCCGGAGCGCGCCCGCCCGTGCCGGTCCTGGCCGAACTGCGCGCCCTCGCGGAACGGACCACCGCGCGCGCCGCAGGCCGCGCCCAGCCGCCGACCGCCGCCGCCCAGCACCATGCCGGGCGGCACCTGACCGTGCGGACCCTGCCCGGCTCGGACGGTTCCGGCGGCCCGCTCACGCTCGTCACCGCCGCCGAGGAACCGCCGACCGCCGTCCACCGGTCCGTGGCCGGGGTGGCCGTGGTGCTGCTCTCGCTGCTCACCAGCCCGCGGCACGCGCTCGGTACGGACGCCCGCAGCGCGGGAGCCCTGGTGCGGCTCCTGCTCGGCGCCGCACCGGAGGAGGCGGCGGCCGCCCTGCTGCCGCCCGACGGCGCCTGGGTGGTCGTGCACGGCCGGCTGACCGGCCGGGCGGGCGGCGGCGGGGAGGCCGTCCAACTCGCCGCCCTCGGCACCGCCCTCGGCACACCGCACCTGCACCTGGACGGGACCTGGCTGCGGGCGCTGCTGCCCGGCTCGGCGGCTCCGGACCGGGTCGTGGACACCGAATCCGCCGCCCGGCTCGGCTGGACGCTCGGCGTCAGCGCGACCGCCCCCACGGCGGAGCTGAGGATTGCCGACGCCCAGGCCGACCGGGCCCTGCGTCACGCGCTGGCCACCGGTGCCGCCGCCGTCCACCACCGCGAGGCCGTCGGGCCGAGCGTCCACACCCTGGTCGCCCCCGAGGACGCCGCCGCCCTCGCCCGCAGCACCTTCGCCCCGCTGACCGCCGCGGGCACCCCCGGGCCGGCCGTGCTCCGGGAGAACCTGCGCACCTGGCTCGCCCTGCACGGCAGCTGGGACCGCACCGCGGCGGCGCTCCAGCTCCACCGAAACACCGTGCGCCAACGCATCGCCCGGGTCGGCGAGTTGCTCGCCGTCGACCTCGGCGACGCGGAGGTCCGGATGGAGCTCTGGTTCGCCCTGCGCTGGCTCCCGCCCGGCGCGAACTGACCACGGGCCGCCGGCGCCGTCCGGCGGCGAGACGTGCGTGCGGGCCCGGTCAACGGCGGGCCAACACGGCGACCTCCCAGCCGAAGCCCACCACCAGCCGGCCATCCGGCGCCACGGCCACCGTGCGGACCGGCAGCGGGAACACCAGTTCCGGCCCGACCTGCTGGCCCGTGGTCAGATCCCCGCCTGCACATGGGCAGCACACCGCCAGGACGCGAGCGCCGGCACACGAACACGAAGCGTCACGTTGGCGCAGGCCCCCTGCCGGGCGTCAGCCGAGGGTGGTGTCGAGGAAGGCGTGCCAGGCGGCGTGGACGCGGGCGGCGTGCTTCCCGCCACCCTCGTTGCCGTCCCCGTCCCCGTCCCCGTCCCCGTCCCTGCTCCCGCTCCCGCCGCCCCCGCCGCCGTCGGCGAGGAGGTCCAGCAGCAGGCCGCGAAGGACGGCCAGCACCACGGTGGGATTCGCGCCGGTGCCGTCCAGGACGCGTTCCAGGGGCGGCAGCCACTCGTCCAGCGAGGCGGTGCCGAAGTCCAGCCAGGGCCCGGAGCCGCCGAAGGCACGGACGTACCCCTCGAAGAACAGGCGTAGCGCGCCCCGGTGCTCGGGCTTCGTCAGCCACTCCCAGAGCAGTTCGAGGGTCTCGCGGGCGTCGCCGCCCTCGGCCTCGCAGCGCTCCAGCAGCGCGAGTTGCTCGGCCCGACCGACCGCCAGGACCTCCCGGACCAACTGCTCCTTCGACCCGAACAGGTACAGCAGCACCCGCGGGCTGGAGCCGATCTCGGCCGCCAGCGGGCGCAGCGAGAGGTCGGACACGTTGTGCTCGGCGACGTAGCGGACGGTCGCGGCGAGGATCTCCTCGCGGCGCCGCGACGGGCGGGAGGGCGCATCGGCGGGGGTGGGGGTGGACACGTGGTCTATCGTTCCACTGAAACGACTGTTTCAGTGGAAGTGTCCTCCTGGAAGGGATGCCAGCATGGCCGCCACCGCACCCGGATCCGCGACCGTCCGCGAGGCCGTCCGCCCCGGAGACCTCGGCACCGTCGCCGCCCTGCACGGTGTCCTCTACGCCCGCGAGTACGGCACGGACGAGACCATGGAGGCCTATGTCGCCGCCGGGATGGCCGAGTTGGTCCTCGCCCGGGCCCGCGAGGGCGGTGCGGCGCCCGGTCGTCTGTGGGTCGCCGAGCTCGACGGCCGCGTGGTCGGCGCCGCCGGCCTCGTCCGGGCGGACGAGCGTCCGGGCTGGGGCCAGCTGCGGTGGGTGCTCCTCGACCCGGTCGCCCGGGGCCGGGGCCTGGGCGGCCGGCTGCTGGACACCGCCTTGGACGAGGCCCGCGCCCGTTCGTACGAGGGCGTGCTGCTCTGGACCATCGCGGGCCTCGACGCCGCCCACCACCTGTACGCGAAGGCCGGTTTCGAGCTCACCGTCTCCCGTTCCGCCCGCAAGTTCGGCCTGGACACGGTCGAGCAGCGGATGGACCTGCGGCTCTGAGCGGGCGTCTGCCGTAGGCGACTTCCGCCCTTCCGCCCACAGAACAACGCGCCGATCGCCTCGAAACGCCGAAGTCAGGAATCCCGAGTCCGTCTCGGGGTGGTGTGCGTGCCGGGTGCGGTCACGGCAGCGTCCGGCCGCACCCGGCCTGTCAGTGCTGTTGGGCGGCGATGACCACGAAGCTCACCACCGCGATGACGATTCCGGCGAGGACCCCGACGACGGTGGGGGAGATGCGGTCGCGCAGGCTCCGTGCGGGCCGGATCCGCGTGTCCTGGTGGGTGCTGAGCTCCCACCAGTTGAGGACCCGCTGGACGTCCACGTCGAAGTCGGGCCTCGGGTAGGTGGAGCTGTCCTGGAGGCCGGGCAGCGAGCGCCGCCGGCCGCCCGCGAGGAATATCCGGGCCGCGCGCGAGTTCCCGTATTGGCGGTTCTTGGTCTCGCGGACGTCGACCCACCTGATGTCCTGCCAGGCGTGGGTGCGGCCGCGCCCGAGGCCCCAGCAGATGGTGACCCCGTCGGCCCCCACCCGGCTCCAACTCCGTTGGACCATCAGCGCCAAGGGGGCGACGATCACGATGGTTGCGCCCGCCATCCAGCAGGTGGCCACGACGCCGAGGCGGTAGGCGCCGAACGCCACCTGGATGACCAGTAGGGCACCGAGTAGCGCGAGACGCGTGTACTTCGCGTGTCCGTACAGGTCCTTCCCGCGAAAGATCAATTCGTTCACGGCTCGCACACTACGTCCCGACGCCCCCCACGTGAAGTGGCTTTCGGGGACGGCTGCGCGAAACGGGCGTCCCGGCGGTCGACGGCTGGGGCCGGAGGCGTCAACAGGACCGGCGGACAGGGGCGGTGAGGGCGAGTGCTGGCGTCGGGCCATGATCGTGCGGGGGGATGACGGAGCGGCACGGCAGGTTCTTCGCCGGCACCGGCAGAGCGTGTTGCTGGGTGCCGGCTATCTGATCGCGGCGGGGATCGAGCTCATCGGTGTGGCCCTCTCCGGGAAGCCGTATCTGGTGGTCAGCGTGATCGTCGCGGTCATGCTGCCGATCCTGTGCGGCGGCTATCTGACGGTGCGTAACAGCGGCGCGGCCACTCGGATGGCCGAGGCGTCGGGTCGGCCTGTGGCGCCGGGTACCGCGTGGGGCGCGATGACCTTCGTGCTCGTGATGCTGGCGCTGTGCGGCTCTGCGACGGTGGTCCGCCAGGTGCGCGACAACGTGGCGATGGACACCCGGACGACGGCCACCGTCACCAGCTGCAACGAACTGAGCAGGAACCCGCACTGCGGGGGCCACTGGACGGTCGACGGCCGCACCTACTCGGGGAACCGGCTGGCAGGAATGGTGGCGCTCGGCACGGTGGTCGAGGTCCGGTACGCGCCCGGGGACCCGACCCGGGCGGTGCCCGCCGACGAGTCGGTCACCCCGGTGTCCATCGCGGGCGGCATCGTGATCGTCTGCTGCCTGATCGGCCTGGTGCCGACGGGGCTGGGCGAATGGCGGGCCGGACGCGTGATGCTGACCGAGGCCCGTCAGCAGGCCCTGTGAAGCGACCGCACCACGACCTGCCGGCGGGCGAGCCGTCGGCGGGGCCGGGCCGTCGAAGCGGCCCTCACCTGCGGGGATGAGGCACGCACGCTCACGGCAGAACGCCGGTGTTCGGCGAGGCGCCGGCCCTCGTCGGACAAGCGGCGCACCGCTGAGGGCGAAGCGGCACCTGTACGCGGGACGCGGGAGCGCGGCAGGAGGCGTAGGGGCGTAGCGGACGCGCCCGAGCGGAAGTAGTCAGCACGAAGCCCCGGCACCGTCTTGGCGAGGTTCCGGGGCTTCGTCGTGCTCAGCGCGTGGCGGCGGGCTCCGGGAGCCGTCGCGACGTGTTCATCTCCTCGACGGTGGCGACCAGCGGGGCCAGCTCGGGGTTCTTGGCGGCCTCGTCCAGCGCCTCCCGGAGGGCGGACTCGTTGGTCGGCCTGGCCGCTTCCAGGAGCTCCAGGCCGGGCCCGGTCACGTCGGTGTAGATGCCGCGGCGGTCGGTCGCGCAGAGGTAGCGCGAGAGCAGGCCGCGGTCCTCCAGCCGGGTGACGAGGCGGGTGGTGGCGCTCTGGCTGAGCACCACCGCGTCGGCGACCTGCTTCATCTGCAGGTGCCCGCCCTCGCCGTCGTGCTGGCGGCTGAGCACGTCGAGCAGCGAGTACTCGCGCACGCTCAGGTCGTGCTGGGCCTGGAGGGTGCGCTCGATGTGCGCCTCGATCCGGCCGGCCAGGAGATAGAGGGCGGCCCAGCCGTTGGCGAGGGCGGTCAGCGCGGGGTCCGTGGCGGTCATCGGCGTGGCTCCTTCCGGGTGCGACGCCCTCAAGGATAAGCCCTTGCATAAAATATCGGCCAGCGCACATATCCCGCCCATGCAAGCATTGCTCTCCGCGGCGCCGGGATGCCCGACCAGCCCGGGTGGGGCCGGGATCGGCGCGATCCCGGCCCCGTCCGCGCCGCATGTTTGCCGCTATCGCCCACCGCCAGCGACAGGTGAATGCCCGCACTTGCACTTAGCCCGCGCGTGCAACTATTGTTTGAGCACGTAAGGCGCAACAGCAATCGTATGGAAGGCAGCACACCATGCCTCTCGCGCTCCTGGCCCTGGCCATCGGGGCTTTCGGGATCGGTACGACCGAGTTCGTGGTCATGGGCCTGCTGCCCGAGATCGCCGGCGACTACGGAGTGTCCATCCCCTCCGCCGGGCTCCTGGTCACCGGTTACGCGATCGGCGTCGTCATCGGCGCCCCGCTGATGACGGTGCTCGGCACCCGGATCGGCCGCAAGACGATGCTCATGATCCTCATGGGCCTGTTCGTGGCGGGGAACCTGCTCTCCGCCGTGGCGCCGACCATGGGAG
>NZ_JBHVWW010000040.1:15453-76684 GCF_042882025.1 Kitasatospora sp. NPDC058243 | reverse complement strand
CCGCCGAACTGGCCGCACAGGCCCGGCAGGCCCGGCCCGCGCCCACCGTCGCCCTCCACGGCGGCCGGGCCGGCGCCGCGCTCGCCCGGCTGCGGCTCGCCGACGCCCTCGGCAGCCGGCGCGAACTCGCGGACGCCCTCGCCGACGCGCGGGCGCTCGACGCGGTGCTGCGCGGGCAGACCGTCCCGGGGCTCGGCGCGCCGACGGCGGCCGGACTGCTGTACGGCCTCGCCGGCATCGCCCTCGTCCAGCTGCGGCTGTACCAGCGGACCGGCGAGGACTGGCTGCTGGCCTCCGGGCGCGAGGCGCTGGAGCGCGCCGTGGCGCAGTGCGTACGGGTGCCCGACGGGTCGGTGCAGGTCCTCGACCGGGGGCGGAGGCTCGCCTACCTCGACCGCGGCAGCAGCGGGATCGCGCTCGTCGCCCAGGAGTACCAGGCGCTCGGCGGCGGTAGGTCCGAGGAGTTCGACGGGCCCGAGGAGTTCGACGGGTTCCGGGAGTTCGGCGGGTCCGAGGAGTTCCTCGCCGACGTGCGGCGGGTCTGCGCACCCGGATTCGTCCGCGAGCCCGGGCTGTTCCGGGGCCGCGCCGGGCTGCTGCTGGCGCTGGACCGGCTGGGCGGGCCGGCGGCCCGGGACGCCGTCCGCGAGCAGGTCCGCAAGCTCCAGTGGCACCTGGTCGCGCGGCCGGAGGGGCTGCTCGTCCCCGGGATGCGGCTGCGGCGGTTCTCGGCGGACCTGCACACCGGGGCGGCGGGCGTCCTGCTGGCCCTGCACGCTGCCGAACAGGGCCTGGAGGGCGGGGAGTTGCTGGACATGCTGACGCTCGGCCCGAGGGGTGCCGGCCGGCGCGGCGGGCTCAGCTGAGGTTGTCGGCCAGTACGGTGCTGTGCTCGCGGGCGTGCAGGTGGGTGAGGCGGGGGAGCGCGTAGAGGGCGGCGTGGGCGGTGACCTCGCCGGTGGGGGAGGTGACGGCGCCGGTGTCGGTGAGGGCCTCCAGGGTGCGCAGGGCGAGGCGTTCGGGGCGGCCGAGGGCGGCGGCGGCCTCGGGGAGGGTGAACAGCAGGGAGAGCGGGAGGGCGGCGAGCCGGCCGAGGGCGAGGCGGCCCTGGTCGGTGAGGTCGCGCCAGCCGGAGTCGAGGCGGGCGCGGACGGTGACGTCCCCGGCGACGAGTTCGTCCAGGGCGCCGGCCGGGTCGGCGAGGCGGGCCGCGTACTCGGCGAGCGGCAGGTGGCGCAGGACGGCGAGCCGGGTGCCGGCGACCCGGACGGCGAGCGGCAGCAGCCCGCAGGCCTCGACGATCCGGGCGGCGGCCGCGCGGTCGGTGCCGGTCCGGCCGGTGCCGACGATCCGGCCGAGCAGGTCGAGCGCCTCGGCGGGGGCGAAGGGCGGCACGGTGACCCGGTGCACCGAGGCCAGTCCGGCGAGTTGGCTGCGCGAGGTGACGAGGGTGGCGCTCGGGCCGAAGCCCGGCAGCAGTTCGCGGACCACGGCCTCGCCGGGGGCGTCGTCGAGGATCAGCAGCATCCGGCGTCCGGCCAGGGAGGCGCGCCAGAGCGCGGCGGCCTGGGCCGGGTCGGCCGGTCTGGGGCCGGATCGGCCGGTGAGGGCGGCGAGTTCGGCGAGGATGTCGGCGAGCGGGCGCGGGGTGCCGTCCTCGGCGCGCAGCCGGAGCAGCAGCCGGCCGTCGGGGAAGCGGTCGGCGAGCAGGTGTCCGGCGTGCACGGCGAGGGCGGTCTTGCCGATGCCGGCCGGGCCGGAGAGGACCGCGACGCGCTCGCCGCCCTCCGCCAACGCATCGATCAGGTCGCGTAGTTCGTGGCTCCGGCCGGTGAAGTCGGTGGCGTCGGCGGGCAGCAGTGCGCCGCTCGGGCCGGGGTGCTGCGCCGGCCGGGCGGTGGCGGGGCGGGCCGGGCCGTGGGCGAGCAGCTGCCGGTAGCGGGCGGTCAGGGCGGGGCTGGGTTCGAGGCCCAACTCGCGGGCGAGCAGCTGGCGGTGGGTGTCGTAGACGGCGAGCGCCTCGGCCTGGCGGCCGGACAGGTGCAGGGCGTTCATCCGGGCGGCCTGGAGGCGTTCGCGCAGCGGGTGGCGCTCGGCCAGGTCGGCGAGTTCCTCGGCGACGGCGGTGGCGTTGCCGAGCTCCAACTCGGTCTCCGCCCAGTCCTCGTGGACGCCGAGGCAGCGGGCCTCCAGCCGGTCGGCCTCGGCCTGGACGGCGGGCGAGCAGCGCAGATCGGCGAGCGGCGGGCCCTGCCACAGGTCGAGGGCCTGGCGCAGCAGCCGGGCGGCGGGGGCGAGCGCGCCGCTGTCGGCGGCGGCCCGGCCGGCCCGGGCGAGGGCGCGGAACTGGAGGACGTCGAGCTCGGGTTCGGCGACCCGCAGCAGGTAGCCGCCGGCGGTGTGGACCAGCCGCTCGGGCCCGGGGTCGCGGCCGAGCAGGGTGCGCAGCGTGCAGATGTAGACCTGGAGGTTCTTGCGGGCGGTGCGCGGCGGCTCCTCGGGCCAGACCGCGTCGGTGAGCAGGTCGACCGGGACGGCCGTGTTGGCGCGGCTCAGCAGGACGGCCAGCACCAGCCGCTGCTTCAGCGGGCCGAGGGCGAGCGGGCGGCCGTCCGCTTCGCCGGTCAGCGGGCCGAGGACGGAGAAGCGCGGCCGGGTGGGGGCGGCGGGCTGGGCCAGGGGCATCGGCGTACCTCCGGGGCGTGGGTGGGGGCCAGGGCGTGTCCGAGCGGGGGCGTGACCGGTGAGGTGCGGGCGTGGCCGCAGGCTACTTGACGGCCGATCCGATCTGTAGGGCACGGAATCGTCCTGTTTCGCTCACGCGACCCTCACACTTCGGGCACCTGGGGGAGGGGACACCCGGGGGAGGCGGCGGCCGGCTGCGGTGGCGGCCGGCGGGCGCGGTGTCGTGGCCGATGGGGCGGGGTGGGAGGGGCCGGCGGGGCGCGGCGGAGGGCCGGGGCCGGGGGTGCGGGCCCCGGGGCGGACGGGGCCGGGCGGGGGCGCTCCGGGTCGCGGGCGCCGGGGCGGTTCCGGCGTTCCTCCAGCGGTGCTCGTCGGCGCGGTGAGCGCCGCCCGAGGGGCCGGGGCGGGACCGACGGCCACCGGAGGTCCCGGTCCGGGCGCCGGAACGCGGGCCGTGCGGCCCCGGGGGCGCGGGTCGAACGGCCCTAGGGGGCGGGGGCGGTGCGTTCGGATCATGGATCGCCAGCCATTCGCACGACGTTCCTAAGGAGTGCGTCCTTGAGCGCCACCCCGGCACAGGGCGACCCCACGCCACCGCCAACCTCCGTACCGCAGCCGTCGGTTCGGCCGAAACGGCCCGGTTCGGCCGTGGTCAGACTGCTGACCACCACCGACCACAAGACGATCGGCTCCATGTACCTGGTGTCGGCGTTCGGGTTCTTCCTGATCGGCGGTGTCCTGGCGCTGGTCATGCGCGCCGAACTCGCCCGGCCCGGAACGCAGATCCTCTCCAACGAGCAGTTCAACCAGGCCTTCACCATGCACGGCTCGGTGATGCTGCTGCTCTTCGCGATGCCGCTGTTCACCGGCTTCGCCAACTGGATCATGCCGCTGCAGATCGGCGCCCCGGACGTCGCCTTCCCGCGCCTGAACATGCTGTCCTTCTGGCTGTTCATGTTCGGCTCGCTGATCGCCGCCGCCGGCTTCGCGACCCCGCAGGGCGCCGCCGACTTCGGCTGGTTCCTCTACGCGCCGCTGTCCGACGCCGTGCACTCGCCCAGCGTCGGCGCCGACATGTGGATCATGGGCGTGACGCTCTCCGGCTTCGGCAGCATCCTCGGCGCCGTCAACTTCATCACCACGATCATCTGCATGCGCGCACCCGGGCTGACCATGTTCCGGATGTCCATCTTCTGCTGGAACGTGCTGCTCACCTCGGTGCTGGTGCTGCTGGTCTTCCCCGTCCTCGCCGCCGCCCTGCTCGCCCTCGAATGCGACCGCAAGTTCGGCTCGCACGTCTTCGACCCGGCCAACGGCGGGGCGATGCTCTGGCAGCACCTGTTCTGGTTCTTCGGCCATCCCGAGGTGTACATCCTGGCGCTGCCGTTCTTCGGGATCATCTCCGAGATCATCCCGGTCTTCAGCCGCAAGCCGATGTTCGGCTACGCGGGGCTGATCGCCGCCACCGTCGCCATCGCCGGCCTGTCGGTGACGGTGTGGGCGCACCACATGTACGTCACCGGGCAGGTGCTGCTGCCGTTCTTCTCCTTCATGACCTTCCTCATCGCCGTCCCGACCGGGGTCAAGTTCTTCAACTGGGTCGGCACCATGTGGAAGGGCTCGCTCAGCTTCGAGACACCGATGCTCTGGACGGTCGGCTTCCTGGTCACCTTCCTGTTCGGCGGCCTCACCGGCGTGCTGCTCGCCGCCCCGCCGATCGACTTCCACGTCTCCGACTCGTACTTCGTCGTCGCCCACTTCCACTACACGCTGTTCGGCACCGTGGTCTACGCGATGTTCGCCGGCTTCCACTTCTGGTGGCCCAAGATGACCGGCAAGAAGCTCGACGAACGGCTCGGCCGGATCACCTTCTGGACGCTCACCGTCGGCTTCCACGGCACCTTCCTGGTCCAGCACTGGCTCGGCGCCGAGGGCATGCCGCGCCGCTACGCCGACTACCTGGCCTCGGACGGCTTCACCACGCTCAACACCCTGTCCACCATCTTCTCCTTCCTGCTCGGACTGTCGATCCTGCCGTTCCTCTACAACATCTGGAAGACGGCCAAGTACGGCGAGAAGGTCGAGGCCGACGACCCGTGGGGCTACGGCCGCTCGCTGGAGTGGGCCACCTCCTGCCCGCCGCCCCGGCACAACTTCGTCCGGCTGCCGAGGATCCGCTCCGAATCCCCGGCCTTCGACCTGCACCACCCCGACATCGCGGCCCTGGACGTCCTGGAGAACACCGGCAAGCCCGCCACCCACCTGGGCGACGTGACCCCGGCCAAGTACGACCTGCCGCAGACCAGGGCGGAGCGCGAGCGGTCCGCCGTGGACAGCTGACCCGAGGCCGGGGCGCGCCCCGGCCACCCGCTCCGAACACCCACCGACCGCCGTCCCCGCCCACGCCCCCGTCACGGGCGGGGACGGCTCCCCCCTCGCGACCTGGAAGGCCGGCCCCATGACCCACACCGTCCTCGCCATCGGCACCGCCGCGCTCACCGCGAGCGGCTGCGTCTGGTACCTGCCCGCCATCGCCGACCTCCAGGCCGGCGCAGACCGGCCCCGCTCCACCCGCACGGCCGCGGCGGCCTGCGTCCTGTGGTGGGCCGCCCTCGCCATGGCCGGCGGGCTGCTGCTCGCCCTGCCCGACTGGCGGCCCGCCGCGCAGATCGCCCTCGCCGGGCTGGTCGGCGGCGCGGCGCTGCGGGTCCGCGCCCGGTGGGACCGGCGCGGGGAGCAGCGCGAGACCGCCGCCCGCTGGGCCGCCCTGGGCGCCCGGCCGGCGCCGCGCTCCGGCCGCCCCGCCGCCGTCACCCTCGCGGGGTGGCTGGTCGTCGGCGCCGCCGTCGCCTCGCTGGGGGCGGTGGCGATCCTGCTGTCGGACGAGGGCGCCGTCGGCTCCCGGGTGGCGCTCGCGGCGGTCAGCGGGGCCGGGGTGGCGCTGGCCTTCCTGCTGGCGGGCCTCGGCAGCGCGCGGCGGCGCTGACGGCCCCTCCCCTCGGCCCTGTCCGGCAAGATCGGCCGGACAGGGCCTACGGGCGGCGCGGCTCCTGCGGGGGCCGCGCCGCCCGCGCGCTCGCCCGAATGGGGTCGTTGGGCCCTGGGCCCTGCGGCGGCCGGTGGGCGATGATGCCCTGGGCCCTGCCGGGAGTGTGCGGGGGTGACGAAGGTGGAGCCGCGTGATGGCGACCAAGACGGCGGGCGCCGGGGCACCGGCGCCGGTGCGGGTGTTCCTGCTGGACGACCACGAGGTGGTGCGCCGCGGGGTGCACGACCTGCTGGACGGCGAGCCCGATCTGGAGGTGGTCGGCGAGGCCGCCACCGCCGAGCAGGCGCTCGTCCGGGTGCCCGCGCTGCGGCCCGACGTGGCGGTGCTGGACGTCCGGCTGGGCGACGGCGACGGGGTGTCGGTCTGCCGCGAACTGCGCTCCCGGATGCCCGGCCTGGCCTGCCTGATGCTGACCTCCTTCGACGACGAGGAGGCGCTGCTGGACGCCGTCATGGCGGGCGCCGCCGGGTACGTGCTCAAGCAGATCAGCGGCACCGACCTGGTGGCCGCCGTGCGGACCGTCGCCTCCGGCCGCTCGATGCTGGACCCGGGCGCCGCCACCCGGCTGCTCAACCGCCTGCGCAGTGACGCCGAGCCCGCGCAGCCCGTCACCACCGGGCCCGCGCTGACCGTGCGCGAGCAGGAGGTGCTGGCGCTGATCGGGGAGGGCCTGACCAACCGGCAGATCGGCGAACGGCTCTACCTCGCCGAGAAGACGGTGAAGAACCACGTCTCGCGGCTGCTCGCCAAGCTGGGCGTGGAGCGGCGGGTGCAGGCCGCGCTGATCTCCACCGAGCTGCGCCAGGCGGCCGCCGCCGCGCAGCCGGGGCACCTGCGCTCCCTCCGGGGCTGACGCGACGTCCGGGCCCGGGACCCCCGGCGGGACCATCGGCCCTCGCGGCGCCGCCACCGCCGGGGCGAGCATCGAGGGCATGAACGGTGATCACGACCTGCTCGAACTGGACCGGGAGCGGGCGCTGGAACTGCTGGCCAGGGCCGCGGTCGGCCGGGTGGTCTACACCATCCGCGCCCTCCCGGCGGTGCTGCCGGTGTCCTTCCGGCTCGACCTGTCGGACGGCGGCGGAGTGCTGCTCTCGGCCCCGGCCGGCTCCGAACTCGCCCGGGCCGTGGACGACGCCGTGATCGCCTTCGAGGCCGACGAGGTGGACGGCGTGGACGGCTCCGGCTGGTACGTCACCGTCCTCGGCCGCGCCCAAGTGGGCCCCGCCGTCGGCCGCGCCCCCGGCGCCGTCCGGATCCGCATCCGCCCCGAACTCGTCGTCGGCCGCCGCCTTCCCCCGCGCACAAACTAGTGGCGCGTCTCGATTGGTCGACCGGGTAATTGATCTCTGCGGGGCGCCAACCTGGAGACCGGCATGCGTTGTGCATCCGGCAAGATCAATAGAGGATGCATGCTGGACGGCAGATGGAGGGAACCGCCTTGCTTGCCGCCCGGGTGGGGAAGTCGCAGGCAGCGCAGTCCTGAGTCCCTGGCCGTGCCGGCGCGAGGCGGCTGACTGGAGTTGGAGAGTCCGGCGTGGTGATTGCGGAGGAAACAGAGTTCGACCCGGAGGAGATGTTCGGGCTCTACGTCTCGGTCGGGTGGGAGGGGTACACCTGCGACGTCGACAAGCTCTGTCGCGGTCTGGCCAACTCGCACCTGGTCATCACTGCCCGCGATGAGTCAGGCGTGCTCCTTGGCCTAGCCAGGACGGTCTCCGACGATGAAAGCATCTGCTACGTCCAGGACCTGCTGGTCAACCCGAGGTTCCACCGGCAGGGGATCGGCCGGGCGTTGCTTGAACACCTGATGGAGCGGTACGCGCACTGTCGCTTCTTCCTGTTGTCCACCGACCATGAGTCGACACCGGAGGGGAAGAGGAACCACGCTTTCTATCGGCAGATGGGCTTCCTCTCCTACGAGGAGAAGCAGATGACGGGCTTCGGCCTGCCGAGGATCCGGGCGCCCCGAGGCCAAACCGAGACGTGACGCGCTACGCGGCCCTGGCTGGATACTCGGTCCAACTGCGGATCGGCGAGCCCAGGGCGAAGTTGGACTTGGGCTCGGAGCATGCGTTGTGCCAGCGGATGTAGACGTTGATGGCGGCGTTCTGCTCGGCGTGGCTGCGGTGGTCGGTGCCGTTGAGCGCGAAGTGACGAAGTGCCGCGAACTCGGACTCGATCCAGTTCAGCCACGAGCCGTAGGTGGGCAGGAAGACCAGCTCGACCTCGTTGTCCGCTGCCCAGGCCCGCACGTTCGGGTGCTTGTGCGGGGAGAAGTTGTCCAGCACGACGTAAGGCTTCTCCCCGGGCCAGCGGGAGCGCAGGGCCTTGAGCAGGCCGAGGAACTCACGCCATCGCGACGTCCGGCCGATCCGCTGCAGCCGCCGGCCCTCCTCCATGCTCACCGGCCGGACGAACACTCCCGGACGACGCCCCACGACCACCTCCAAGATCAGAACTCGGAGACAGCCTGACGGACTACCAGCAGCCGATCAATTTCCCGGTCGACCAATCGAGCCGAGCCACTGGTGCTAGTGCGGATCGCCCTCGATGCGGCCCGCCAAGGCGCGGACGGTGGGCGGGAGTTGGCGCAGACGCACGGCGAGGAGCGGGACGGCCAGGGCGAGGTAGACCCAGCTCAGCGCGACCCGGGCGGACTCGCCGGGGAGGGCGAACTGGACGGCGAACAAGGCGAACAGCAGCCCGGCCTTCCAGGGCAGGAACCGCAGGTCGAGCAGGAGCACCACGGCCAGGACGGTCTGCGCGGCGGTCAGCAGCACCTCGTCCACCTGGCGCTCGACCAGCGGGAGGGAGGCTGCGCCGCCGCCGGCCAGGTAGGCGAACGGGAGACAGCCGATCAGCAGGGTCCACTGGTTGACCTTGCTGGAGAGCAGCGCACCGAGGCCGTCGTCCCCGCGCAGCCGCCAGGCGAAGACGACCGCGACGATCAGCTCGGGCGCCTCGGAGGCGAGCGGGGCCAGCCACTGCACCAGCAGGAAGCGGTCGATGCCGAGCGAGGCGCCGGCGTCGACCAGCGAGGTGGCGAAGGGCTCGGCGCAGGCGAAGATCACCCCGGCCGCGACCGCGAAGACCAGGACGGTGGTCGCCCGGCGGCGCTGCCGCGGGAGGGCGGCCAACCGGGCCGGGACGCCGATGAGTTCCTCCTCGTCCTCCTCGCCGCAGCGGCTGACCCGGAAGAGGTAGTAGCCGTACCAGGCGATCAGGACGACCGCGAGCACCCAGGAGATCTGCCGGGTCAGCGGCATCACGAAGGCCACCAGGGCGGCGGCGCCGAGGAAGGCGGTGTCGATCCGGCGGTGCTCCCGCAGGGTGATCCCGGGGGCGGCGCCGCGCCGCCGGGCGGCGAAGTAGGAGGCGAGGGCGACCAGCGGCCAGCCGACGCCGACCAGCAGCCGGTTGGCGCCGGTCATGTTGGCGGCCGCGTAGGCGGCGTACTCGGGCCGGGTGCCGGCCGCGTACGCGAAGTAGAGGTCGACGGCGTACTCGGGCAGGACGGCGATGAACGCCAGCAGGGCCAGGGCGAGCGGGCCGGAGATGTCGGCCCGGGCGGTCTCCGCAGCCCACATCAGCAGCAGCGCCGCCGCCAGCACGCCGAGGCCGAAGACCACCATGCCCGGCACGGGCGCCAGGTGCACCCCGGCCAGCCGCAGCACCACGGAGGGCAGCGCGCCGGCCACGGCGGCCCCGATCCGCAGGGCCGTCACGGATCCGCTGGGCGGCTGCGCCGACGGGATCCCGCCGGTGCCCGGTGGGGTGGCGGTCGCGGGTGACTTCTGGGCCATCAGCCGTCCTTGCGCTCGGGGAACCTGAGCAGGCTAGGGTCGGCGGGCGGCGGGGCGGGCCGAACGGCGGGGCGGCGCGGCCGAGTTCCCCCGGACGGCGGCCGGGCGCCGTGCTCTACGCTGGCCCCGGACGCCGTCGACGGAGGGAACAGGACGCCATGCTCGACCCCGGGACCGCCGCCCTCTACGCGCGGGACGAGACCTGCCGGCTGCTGGGCATCGCGCTGGACGAGGTGTCCGCCGGCCGCGCGGTGACGCGGATGACGGTGGCCACGACGATGGTGAACGGCCACGGGACGGCGCACGGCGGCTTCCTGTTCCTGCTCGCCGACGCCGCGTTCGCGTTCGCGTGCAACAGCCACGGCCCGGTGACGGTCGCGCAGGCGGCGCAGGTCGTCTTCCTGGCCCCGGCGGCGGTCGGGGACGAACTGGTGGCGGAGGCGGTGGAGCGGTCGCGGGCCGGGCGCAGCGGGGTCTACGACGTGACGGTCCGGCGGGCGGACGGGAAGGTCATCGCCGAGTTCCGCGGGCAGAGCGTGGTGATCGGGGGCCGGCCGCAGACCGGCTGAGCGCCCAGTCCCCTACCGCTGCCCGGCCCCCGCCCCCGCCACCCGGCCCCTGCCATCACCGCCCGGTCAGGACTGCGGACGCTCGTCCAGTACCTGCTGGAGCTTGCCGGTACGCGGGTTGGTGACCAGTTCGGAGCGCGGCACCCACTCGACCGCGAGGTCGTGGATGCTGCCCAGCGCGACCTCGTCGGGGTAGAGCGGCCGGGCCGTGTACACGGCCTCGACGAGCCGGTCGGCGAGTTCGGGGCCCGGCCGCTGCCCGGTGTAGCCGAGGCGCAGGATCAGGCCGTCGCGCCCGGCCCAGCGGCGCTGCACGAGCTGCATGCCGGTGATGTGCCGCTCCGGGTCGGCGGCGAGCAGGACGGCCCGGATCTCCTCGGTGGGCATGGCGACGGTGCCGACCCGGGCGCCCTCGGTGGAGCGGCCGAGCAGGCGGAAGCGGCGGCAGCGGGCGTCGGTCCACTCGGCGCGGTCGCCGGTCGGGTAGCGCAGGATCGGCATCAGGGTGCGGAACAGGTTGGTGACGACGACCCGGCCGGGAGTGCCGGGTGTGGTGATCGTCTTGCCGGTGACGTCGTCGACGAGCTCCACCACCGTGCGGTGCGCGAAGGCCTCGTGCACCCGGACGTCGTCGCCGGGGACGGGCGAGCCGACCAGCCCGGCGTCGTTGGAGGCGTAGCCGACGGAGGCGACGGCGGCGTGGGGGAAGGCCCGGGCGAGGATCGGCCGCAGGTCGGCGAAGAGCAGATCGCCGCCGAACAGCAGCAGTTCGACCCCGTCGGCCGTCTCCCCGCGCTGGACCAGGCACTCGGCGACGGCGCTGAGCTTCATCGGCTCGCCGGCCAGCACGTGGACGCCGAAACCGGTGATGAGGTCGGCGATGTACGGGTCGGGGGCGGCGCCGCCGACGCCCAGGCGGACGTTGTCCACGGGTGCGTGGTGCAGGGCGCCCTCGATGTAGAGGAAGCCGCCGTAGAGTTCGCCGGCCGTGAACAGGTTGGCGACCCGGTGCCCGGGCCGCAGGCCGGCCCGGACGAGTCCGGCGCCGAAGGCGGTGACCGAGTCGGCGTGCTCGGTGCGGGTCCAGGGCGAGAACTTGGGGACGCCGGTGGTGCCGCCGGTCTTGTAGATGCCGGCGTCGCTGAGCGGGCCGGTCAGGACGCGGTTGTCTGGCCAGGTGTTGGCGGCCCAGAAGGCGGCCTGGTCGATGACGGGGAGCTGGTCGAGGCGCTCGGCGGCGGGGGGCAGGTCGCGGTACAGCTCGGCGTAGAACGGCGAGTTGGCGCGGGCGAAGGCGATCAGCTCGGCCAGGGGCTTGGCGGGCATGGTGGTCGGGTCCCTTGCTCAGGAGGAGGGTGCTGCGGGGGGTGCTTCGGCGGGTGCTTCGACTCGTGCTTCGGCTCGTGTTTCGAGGCGTGCTTCGCGGCGTGCGTCGGGCTGCCCGAGCCAGGTCCGGGCGAGGGACTGGACGGTGGAGCCGTCCGGGTCGGCGAGTTTGGCGGCCAGGTAGTCGGCGGCCCACTGGTTGGCGGGCACGCGGAAGGGCGGCCGGTCGGCGAGCAGGGTCCGTACGACGACCTCGGCGACCTCCCGGGCGGGCTGGCCGGCCGACTCCCAGCCCTGGCCGCCGACCCAGTCCAGGTAGCCGGCGAAGGTGGGCGCGTACGGGCCGGAGGCGGCCTGGATGGTGCCGCGGTCGATGTCCGGGAAGACCCCGAACCGGGTGTCCGGGACGTAGCCGGGCACGACCACCGAGACCTGGACGCCGTGCGCCGCCGCGACCGGGGCGAGCGCCTCCAGGAACCCCTCGACGGCGAACTTGGCGGCGCAGTACGCCTCGTTGAACGGCTGGCCGACCACGCCGTGCACGCTGCCGACGGCGACCAGGCGGCCTGCGGAGGCCCGCAGCAGCGGCAGCGCGGCCCGGCTGACGGCGGCCACCCCGAAGAAGTTGACCTCCAGGTTGGCCCGCAGCGCCGCGTCGGTGGACATCTCCAGGGTCGGGTCGGAGTTGGAGACGCCCGCGTTGTTGACCACGGCGTCCAGCCGCCCGTACGTCCGGGCCACGCCGTCCAGGCAGGCGGCGATCGAGCCGGGGTCGGTGACGTCGAGGCGGCGGACGTCCACGGTGACGCCGGCGGCCTCGGCGGCCCGCCGGAGCTCCCCGGCGCGGCCGGGTTCGCGCAGGGTGGCCACCGTGCGGTACCCGGCCCGGGCCGCCGCGACGGCGGTGGCCAGGCCGATGCCGGAGGACGTCCCGGTGATCAGCAGGACCTTGCCGTCGGCGTTCACATTGCGCACGGCGTTCCCGGCGTTCCCGGCGCTCGCGTCGCTCACGACGCGCTCTCCGCGAGTTCCCCGGGGGCGGCGGCCTCGCGCCCGGCGGCGTCCAGCAGCGGCTGGAGGCCGAGGGCGGGGAGGAAGGAGCAGGCGGCCAGCAGGGTGCCGCCCGCCATCACCGCCCGGGCCGCGTCCAGGATGCCCAGCGGGCCGGTGAGCAGGGTGACGGCCAGGCCGCCGACCAGCGCGGCGAGCGGGATCACGCCCCAGGTGACGGTCCGGAAGGCGGCGTGCATGACGCCCTGGTTGCGGGCGGTCATCCGGGCCTGCCGGGTGGGCGCGCTGCACACGTTGATGCAGGACATGAAGAATCCGTAGCAGCCCATGGTCACCGCGATCACCGGCCCGGGCGGCAGTGCGGGCGCGGCGAGCAGGCCGAGGCCGGCCAGGCAGTGCAGCAGCAGCGACCAGGCCATCGTCCGCCCCAGGCCGAACCGCCGGCTGAGCCGCGGGGCGACGAGGGCGCCGACCAGCGCGCCGAGCGCGGCCACCGACATGGCCGCGCCGAAGGCGCCGACCGTCACGCCCAGGCCCCGGTAGGCGAGGACGGGCAGGACGGTGACGAAGACCGGCCCGCCGCAGTTGAGCGTGACGGCCGCCAGCACCACCCGGCGCAGCACCGGGTCCGCCCAGTTGAGCCGGAAGCCGAGGGTCAGCCGCTCCCGGATCGAGCCGTCCTCGACCGTCCGCTCGCCCCACGGGCTCATGTACCGGAAGCAGACGGCCGAGACCAGGTAGCTGGCCGCGTCGACCAGCAGGGCGGCCACCCCGAGCGCGCTGTACAGGGCGGCGGCGATGGAGGGGCCGGCGACCTCGGCGACCGAGCCGCTGCCCTCCAGCCGGGAGTACGCGCGGACCATGCCGTCCTCGGGCACCACGGCGGGGACGGCGACCAGGTAACCGACGTTGAAGAAGATCGTCGCGCCGCTGATCACCGCCACGCAGCCGAACAGCAGCGGGGTGGACAGCACGTCGAGCCAGTACGCGAGCGGGATCGCCGCCACCGCCGCCAGCCGGACGAGGTCGCAGCCGAGCATGGTGCGGCGCTTGTCCCAGCGGTCGACCAGCACTCCGGCGACCGGCCCGAGCAGCGGGATGCCGAGGTACTGGGCCATCGCCACCACGCCGACCTGGAGGGCGGAGGCGTGCAGGACGAAGATCATCAGGGTCGGGACGACGAACACGGTGACCTTGTCGCCGACCAGGCTGACGGTCTGCCCGGCCCAGAACAGGTCGAAGCCCCGGCCCAGCGGCGCCGGCCGGACGGGCGCCGCCCCGCCTCCCGCCGGGTCGGACGCCGCCCCGCCTCCCGCCGGGTCGGACGTCACCCCGCCTCCCGCCGGGTCGGACTTCACGCGCCCTCCCGCAGGACCAGCCCGGCGGTCTTGCCGGTGCGGCCGTTGCTGATCAGCTCCTCGACCGGCCGCACCCGGAAGGACTCCGGGTCGTGCTGGAAGGCGGTGCTGAGCGTGAAGGTGGCGGCGAACAGCTCCTTGCGCAGCCGCTCGGTGTCGGGCGCGGCGCCCGTCCCGCCGGTGAGCAGCAGGACCTCCACCCCGGTGGCCCGGCCGCGCTGTTCGGTCAGCACCACCTGGGCCCGGGCCACGCCCGGTTCGCGCTCGGCCCGGGCGATCAGCTCGGCCACGTCCAGCCCGAGGCCGCGGACCTGGACGACGCTGTCGCGCCGGCCCAGCACCCGCATCGCCGGGCCGGGCCTCCCGCACGGGCAGTCGGTCAACTCGCCCGCGTCGCCGGTGCGGTAGCGCAGCACAGGATTGAGCATCTCGGGGTTGAGGGTGGTGAAGTCGAGCAGGCCGTCGGTGTCGGCGTGGACCAGCTGGTCGGGCAGCGGGTGGAAGGTGTCGGCCGGGCAGTCGGGGGTGTTGGTGGCCGCCACCCAGGTCTCGGTGCTGCCGAACATGCCCCAGCGCTGCGCCTCGGGCGCCACCACGGCGAGGTCCTCGGCGAGTTGGGGCTGCCAGGCCTCGCCGAGCCACAACACCTTGCGCAGGGAGGGGAGTCGGATGCCGGCGGCGCGGGCGTGCGCGAACCAGAGCCGCAGCACGCTGGGCGTCCCGCCGATGGCCGTCACCCGGCGCGCGGCCAGGAAGGCCAGCCAGTCGCCGTACTCCTCGGCGGCGACCGAGCCGAGCGCGATGATCCGGCAGCCGGAGAGGTCGGCGAGCGCGGCGGCGAGGAAGTGCGCGCCCCACATCCGGCCGGCGCCCCAGGCGTTGACGAAGACGTCCGTCCGGTCGAGCGGCTGCCAGTGGGCGTGCACGCCGGCCATGTAGAAGCCGGTGGGGGCGTAGCCGACCTGGGGGGCGCCGGTGCTGCCGCCGCTCTGGAACAGCCAGGTGGCGGCCTGGTCGGCGGCGGGCTCCAGGTGGGCGAGGGCGGTGTTGAGGTCGTCCTTGGCCAGGGGCGGGAGCGTGGCGAGCCGGTCGAGGGTGTGGACGTTGACGTGGCTGGCGTAGCGCGGGGCCAGGGCGGGGACGCTGCGCAGCCGCTCCAGGGTGCGCCGGGCCACGTGCAGGCGGGGCACGGCGGTCTCGGGGGGCAGGGAGAAGGAGGCGGTCATCGGGAGTCCGTCCGGGGGTCGAGGGATTGGGTGTGGGAGGGGCTGTGGGCGGGGCTTCGGGTGGGGTCGAGGGTGAGCGGGCGGGCGCCGTCCGCGAGCCACTTGGCATGGCCGTCGCGGTAGGCGGCGAAGCGGGCGCGGGTGACGTCCCGTTGGAGGGTGCGGTCCGGGTCGGTGAGGTCGGGGGCGATCACGCCGTCCGGTTCCAGTTCGGAGAACCAGTACCGCTCGCCGTCGTACAGGAAGTCGACGCAGAAGAACGGGATCGGCAGCCGCCCGGCGAACCAGGCGGTGGCGGCGGCGAGTTCGGGCGGCACCGGGGGGAACTCCATGTCGCCGCCCCGGCTGGCATTGGCGACCGGGGAGCCGGGCTCCGGGGTCCGCTTCATCACCGCGTACGGCTCGCCGTCGACGACGTACACCCGGTAGTCGATCGTGCCGTCGCCCAGGTAGGGCTGGACCACCAGCGTGGTGTCGCCGCCCTGGGCGAGGCTGGCCAGGCCCCGGACGTCCTCGGGGCCGCGGGCCAGGTTGATCCCGCCGCCGCCGCACCAGCCGGCGGGTTTGACGATCGCGGGGTAGGTCATGTTCCGCAGGCCCACCTCGTAGCCGTGCTTGCTGATGTCCCGGCCGGTGCCGATCCGCACCGTCGGGATGGTCGGCACCGGGGAGCCGCCCAGGAACAGCAGGGTGGCCAGCTTGTCGTTGCCGATCAGCGAGACCTGCGGCGGGAAGGGCAGGTAGAACCCGGCCTGTTCGAGCACCGCGTACAGCGCGTACTGGTTGAAGACGTCCATCGACTGGTACGGCAGCGAGTAGAGCGCGGTGATGAACAGGGTGTCCTCGGGGGTGACCGGCTCGTCGTCCACGTAGACCCGGGGGCGGCCGGGCCCGGTGGCGTCCACCGTGACGGCCTCCGGGGCGTGCCTGGTCCAGCGAAGGCCGAGGTCGGCGGCGCTCTCGGCGTAGAGGTCCCAGAAGAAGCCGTGCCACATCGCGGCCATCCGGGAGGACTCCCGGTCGGGGAAGATCCAGCACAGGCGGCGCAGTTCGCCGTCCCGGGGAGGGGCGGGGCTCGGGTCGGGGCTCGGGTCGGGGCTCGGGGCAGGGCTCGGGCCGGGGCTCGGGTCGGGGGTGCTCATCGCGCTCCTCGTGCGGTGGACGGCCCGGACCACCAGCGGCGGCCGGTCTCCGGGAGGGTGTCCACCGGGTCGTAGTAGGGGTGGCGCCGGTCGAGCGGGGCGTCCTGGCCGCCGTCGCCGCTCTCCAGGCCGGTGCGGTAGTTCTTGGTCCAGTACGAGATGCCGAGCTCGCGGTCGTAGGCCACCGCCTGGTGCACCCAGCGCTTGCCGACGTGCGGGACGTCGCAGACCAGGCGCGGGGTCGCGTAGCCGGGCAGGTAGCCCATGATCGCCTCCTGGAGGCGCTGCGCCTGGTGCAGCGGCGTCCGCCAGTGTTCGGCGCCCGGGATCACGTCGCAGAGGTAGAAGTAGTACGGCAGGATGTTCGCCTCGCCCTGGAGGGCGAAGCACAGGTCGAGCAGGTCCTCGGGGGTGTCGTTGACGCCCCGCATCAGCACGCCCTGGTTGCGGACGTCCCGCACACCCGCGTCCAGCAGGGCCCGGGCCGCCTCGGCGACCAGCGGGGTGACCGAGCGCACGTGGTTGGCGTGGGTGTGCACGGCCAGGTTGACCGCGCGGCGGGCGGCCAGTTCGGCGACCCGGGCCAGGCCGTCCAGCAACTGCGGCTGCAGCCAGTGCTGGGGCAGGCCGACCACGGCCTTGCTGGCCAGCCGGATGTCCCGGACGGTGCCGAGGTCCAGCAGCCGCAGCAGGAAGGACTCCAGCCGGGGCCAGGGGACGTTGGCGAGGTCGCCGCCGGACAGCACCACGTCGCGCACGGCGGGGGTGCGCTTGAGGTAGTCGAGCATCTGCTCCTGCCGGTCGGCGGGGCGCAGCAGCAGCCGGGTCTTTGCCACCTGGGGTGTCGAGGTGCCGACCAGGTCCATCCGGGTGCACTGGCCGCAGTACTGCGGGCAGGTGGCGGTCAACTCGGCCAGCACCTTGGTGGGATAACGGTGCGTCAGACCTTCGACGGCCCACATGTCCGCCTCGTGCAGCGAGTCCCGTTCGGCCCGGGGGTGGCTGGGCCAGTGCGGGTGCCGGTCGGTGCGCACCGGCAGCATGTAGCGGCGCACCGGGTCGGCCAGGAACGCCTCGGTGAAGGCCTGCGGGTCGGCCGGGGCGTCCGGGGCCATGGTGTTCAGCAGCTGTGGCGGCAGCAACATCGGCATGGTGGCGAACCCGGCCTGGTCGGCGGCGAGTTCCTGGTAGAAGTGGTCGGAGAGCCGGTCGCCGACGACGGCCCGCAGCTGCCGGGCGGTCTTCACCGAGTGGGCCCGCTGCCACTGGGCGTCGCGCCACTGCGCCTCGGTGACGTGGCGCCAGCCCGGCAGCCGCCGCCAGTCCGGCTCGACCAGCGCCGTCCGCGCGTACGTGTACGGCTGGCGGATCACGGGGTGGTCCATGGCCGGCTACTGGCCGGCGGAGGGGGCGGTGGAGGGCCCGGCTTGGGTGCCGGTTCGGGGCTCGGTTCGCGGGTCGGTTCGCGGGTCGGTTCGCGGGTCGGCTTGGGGGTCGGCTTGGGGGTCGGTGAAGAGGCCGGCGAAGCGGGTGCGCAGCTCGCGCTTGAGCACCTTGCCGGTCGGCCCGAGCGGGAAGTCCTGCGGCGTGCGGGCGATCCGGACGGCGGCGAGCGCGGCCAGCCCGGCCGCGGCCAGCGCCTTGTTCGCCGCGTCCTGCACCTCCTCGGCGCCGGCCCCGGCGGCCCCTCCGGCCCCGGCCTGCAACCGGACGACGGCGACCGGGCGTTGGCCCTCGCCGACCGCCCCGGGGACGCCGACCACCGAGCAGTCCTGCACCAGGTCGGCGCAGTCGGCGAGCAGCACCTCCTCGATCGGCAGGCTGTAGACCGGGCCGTCGGTGGTGTCGATGACGTCCACCGTGCGGTCGAGGTGGTAGAACCGGCCGTCGGACGCGCGGCGGGCGACGTCGCCGGTGAGCCAGTAGCCGGCCAGCTCGAAGCTCTCGGTCAGCCGCCGGTCGTGCCAGTAGCCCGGGGTCCGGGAGGGGCTGACCACGCCGAGCAACCCGACCGTGCCGTCCGGGAGTTCGGTGCCGTCCTGGTCGAGCACGGCGGCCTTCAGGACCACCTCCAGCGGCCTGCCGACGCAGCGGTCGTCGCGGGCGCTCTCCGGGGTGGTCACCTGGCCGAAGAGCGCCATGCCCATCTCGGAGGAGCCCAGGCCGTCGACGAACTGCGAACCGGGAAGCGCGGGTTGGTCGGCCCGGTCCTGCGGCAGCAGCCAGGGGCGGATCAGCCCGGCCGGCCGCTCGCCGAGCGTCACCAGGCGGCGGATGTGCCCGTGGTGCGCGCTGTCGCCGGTGTTGAACCAGGAGTGCACCCGGGCCGCGCCGCGGACCGGGAGGTCACCGGTGGCCAGCTCGACGAAGGTCCGGGGGAAGGAGGCGACCATGGTCGGCTGGAAGGCCTCCATCACCGGCTCGACGACGGCGCGCCGCCAGTCGGACATCACCACGGTGGGCAGGCCGAGCAGGGTCGCGGTGAGGAAGTAGCTGAGCCCGCCGGCGTGGGTGTGCGGCATCAGCGACATCAGCCGGTCGTACGGCTCGGCGGGGAAGCGCTCCATGCGTGGCTGCTTGCCGTCCCAGAACTGGCGGTGCGCCAGCATCGTGGACTTGGGGGTGCCGGTGGTGCCGGAGGAGTGGATCAGCGCCACCACGTCGTCCGGGGCGTGCCGGTACGGGTGGCCGGCGGGCAGCTCGACGGCGTCGGCGTCGAAGGCCTGCACCTCGGCGGCCAGGGCGAGGAAGCGCGGGCGGCGGCCCGGGTCCTCGCGGTACGCGGCGGCCAGCCGGGTGGGGTCGTCGCCGACCACGCCGACCACGCCGACGTGGTCCAGGTAGCGGACCAGCACGTCGTGCCGCATCGCGTCGTTGACCAGCGCGGGGACGGCGCCCAGCGAGGTCAGCGCGAGGAAGTGCAGCAGCGGCTCCAGGCCCTCGCCGACCACGACGCCCACCGGCTCGCCGGGGCGCACCCCGTTGGCGTGGTACCAGGCGGCGTAACGGTCGCGCAGCGCGGCCAGGTCGAGCAGGCTGTGGCCGCGCAGCACGACCTCGCCACGGTGGTCGGTGCGGTGGGTGAAGACGGACGGGACGGCGCGGTGCGGGTTGGCCGCGAGGGCGTGGTCGAGGAAGTTGCCAGCGCCCAGGGCGGGTTCGGTCATCAGCCGCTGTCTGACGGCGAGGGGCGCGATGGAACTGCGGTCGCTCATGGGGGTCTCCCGAGGGGGTACCGGGCGCGGGTTCTCGTGGAACCGGCTCCGGGGAGGGGGAAAGGCGGGGGGAAGGCGGGTGTGCGGGCGTCGGGCGCTGGTTTCAGGCGCGGGCGAGGACGTCGGCGACGACCCGGTGGCCGGAGCGGATCGCGCCCTCCATCAGCCCGAAGTACGCGGTGCTGGTCTCGGTGCCGGCCCAGTGCACCCGGTGGTGCGGCGCGGTCAGCGCCGGGCCGAGCCGCGGCCAGTCGCCGGGCCCCAGCAGGGCGGCGTAACAGCCCTGGCTGAACGGGTCGTTGAGCCAATCGGTGACGTGGCAGGCGGTCGGCTCGGGGAGCATCGGGAAGAGCTGCGCGGCCTGCCCGACGGCCGCCGCGCGTTGCTGCCGCGGGGTGAGGGCGGCGAAGCGGTGCGCCTCGGCGCCGGTGACGAAGCCGGTCAGGACGCCGATGCCGGCCTCGGCGGGGGAGTCGTCCACGGTGGAGAGCAGCGGCCCCCGGGCGTTGACCGACCAGCCGGACAGGCCGTGGTCGCGCCACAGCGGCGCCGGGTAGACCAGGTGGACCTTGACCGCGCAGCCGCGCGCGGTGCGCTCGCCGGCCCGGCGCACCGGCAGGCCGGGCCGGTAGTCGATCGCGTCGGCGAGCAGCGGCGGCAGCGCCATGACGGCGACGTCCGCGCGGTGTTCGCCGCGGTCGGTGTGCACGGTGACGGCGTCGGCGTCCTGCTGGACGGCCCGGACCGGCTCGCCCAGCCGTACCCGGCGGCCCAGGCGCTCGGCCAGCCGCTCGCACACCTGGTGGGCGCCGCCGGCGATCCGGTCCTGCTGGGCGCCGCCGGCGAAGGCGTTGAGGTAGCGCAGGCCGCCGCCGGAGCGCAGGTAGAAGGCGAGGTGGAGGACGGAGATGTCGGCCGGGTCGGCGGCCGTCATCTCGCCCAGGAACAGCGGGAAGAACAGCCGGGCGTCGGGGTGGGTGAGGTGCTGCTCGGCCCACTCGGCGGCGGTGAGGGCGTCCAGGCGTTCGGCGCCGGGGGTGAGCCAGGGCGCCTCCGGCCGTACGGCGGCGGTGAGTTCGGACAGCCGGTCGAACAGGTCGCCGAGCGCGACGCCGTCGAGCGGTGGGAACCGGCCGTCGCGGGTCGCGGCGTCGGGGCCGGGTTCGGCGTCGCTGCCGGTGCCGGTGCCGCCGCCGAGCGCGAACCGGCTGGCGCCGGACATTGTGGTGGGAGTGGTCTTGAGCCCCAACTCGTCCATCATGGCGAGGAGTTCGGTGTGCCGGTCGCCCAGGTAGGCGGCGCCGGCGTCGACCAGGACGCCGGGGGCGGCCTCGATGCCGTGGGTGCGTCCGCCGACTCGGTCCCGGGCCTCCAGGACGGTCACGTCGAAGCCGTGCGCCGCCAGCCCGGTGGCGGCGGTGAGCCCGGCCAGTCCGGCGCCGACCACGACGGCGGTGCCTGCGGGCTGATGGTCGTTGAACTGCTGGTCGTTGAACTGCCGGCCGTTGAACGGGTGGTCGTCGGACGGGTGGTCGTTCATCTCGCGGCCGTGATTCTGCGCGCGAGCGCGGTGGGGGTGGGCGCGAGCAGGAACTCGTCGAAGGTGAGCTCGACGGCGTAGCCGCGCGCGACGGCGCTCAGCACCCGGGTGGCGATCAGCGAGTCGCCGCCGAGGTCGAAGAAGTCGGAGTCGGGCGCCACGTCGTCGCGTTCCAGCACGCGCCGGAAGACGGCCACCAGGTCCTGCGGGGTGGCGGGGGTGGTGAGGTCAGTGCTCAACGGAGGTCTCCTTCGACCTGTCGTGGGCGCCGTAGCGCAGGTGGCAGCCGGCCCGGTCGACCTTGCCGCTGGGGGTGTGCACGAGCCGGGGGACGACGGTGATCCGCCCGGGCACGAGGTGGCCGGGCACCCGGGCCCGCAGGTACGACAGCAACTCGCGGGCCAGGTCCGGCGGGGAGGTGTGCCGGCGTGCCACGACGTACGCGAGCAGCGTGGTGCGGTCGGCCAGAGTGGCACCGGTGACGGCGGCCGCGGTCACCTCGGGGTGGCCGGTGAGGTGCGCCTCGACCTCCGCCGGGTCCACCCGGACGCCGCGCACCTTCAATTCGCCGTCCAGGCGGCCCTGGTGGGTGAGCAGGCCGTCCGGGCCGCGGCTCACCCGGTCGCCGGTGCGGAAGTACCGCTCGCCGTCGACGGTGGTGAACCGGGCCGCCGTCGCCTCGGGCAGGCCGGGGTAGCCGAGCGCGAGGCCCGGCCCGCCGATCAGCAACTCGCCCTGCTCGCCGAGACGTTCGATGACGTGCGGCAGGGCGTGGCCGATCGGTGCGGGGCGGATCGGTGCGGGGCCGATCGGTGCGCGGTGGGCGCCGGGCCCGACCGGTTCGCGGGCGAGCGGTCCGGACAGGTCGACGGCGTGGGTGATCTGGGTGGTCTCGGTGCAGCCGTAGGTGTTCAGCAGCCGGATCCGTCCGGTGTCCAGCCGGGCCCAGTCGTCCAGCCGGGCGGGCTGGACGGCCTCCCCGCCGATCACCAGGAGCCGGACGCAGGGCGGCAGTTCGGCCCGGTCTTCGACGAGGTGGTGGACGAGCTCGTGCCAGAAGGCGGTCGGCAGGTCCAGGACGGTGATCCGCTCGCGCTCGACCATCCGCAGGAAGCGCGGGAACGATCCGCAGTGCGCGTCGGGGTCGAGGACGAGGGTGGCGCCCGCGGTGAGTGCCGGGAGGATCTCCTCGAAGCAGGTGTCCCAGTTGAGCGAGGCGAACTGGAGCACCCGGTCCTGGGGGGTGAGGTGGAAGAGGTCGCGCAGTGCGTGGGCCGTGGCCGCGACGGCCCGGCGGGGAGTGGCGACGGGTTTCGGCTGCCCGGTCGAACCCGACGTGAAGAGAATGTAGGCCGGATGTTCCGGGCCGCTTGCGGAACGGTCCGCCGGAAGGGTTCCGGGCGGTTCTCCGGGGAATTCCGAGAGGGCGGGTAACTCCACTAATCGAGTGCCGAGTTGGTGGTCCGCGACGGCTTCGCCGAGTATCGCCGTGCGGCAGTTCGCGGCCGTCGCCATGGCGTGTCGACGGGCCTCCGGGAATGCCGGATCGATCGGGCAGTACGTACCTCCGGCGGTCAGCACGCCGAGAAGTGCGACCACCGTTTCGGCCGTGTGGACGGCCGGCACGCAGACCGTGCCGGGGTCCGGTCCCAGGCGCCTGGCCAGGGTGTTCGCCAGCTCTGCGAGCCGGCCGTAGTCGAGGGTGCGCCCCCGCTGGACGATCGCGGGGTGTCGGGGATTGCGGCGTGCCATTTTTGTGAACGCGTGGATCAGGTCGGGAGCGACCTGGAGGGTGTCCTGATTAATTGACATGGCCGCCCCAAATGATGCTGTCGAATGCTCATCCGTGCTCGGCGAACGGCGACTCTACCGTCGAACATGCGTGGCGACAATGGATGTTGAGAGCGTTCTTCGAGGGGGGCGTGCTCGACGTGTGAACCCGCCCGAGGGCGTTCGGTCGTTCGAGTAGGGACGGCGCACGCAAGGGCGCGGAGCGGCGTGGGCGAAGGCCCGGCGACATCCCGGTGACGGCGCGTCAGGAGCCGAGCGGGGCCTCCCAGGAGAGCCGGGTGCCGCCGCCCTCGGCGGGCTCGACCGTGAAGGTGCCGCCCACCCGCTCGGCCCGCTCGGCGAGGTTGCGCAGCCCGCTGCGCCGGCCGCCCTCGGGCACGCCCACCCCGTCGTCGGCCACCACCAGGGCCACCCGCCCGGCGAGCGCCCGCAGCGTCACCTCCACCCGGCCCGCCCGCGCGTGCCGGGCGGCGTTGCTGAGCGCCTCGCCGAGGACGGCCACCGCGTGGTCGGCCAGTTCCTGCGGCACGTCGGTGTCCAGCAGGCCCTCCATGCTCAGCCGGGGCGCGAAGCCGAGCGTCCCCTGTGCCTCGGCGACGACGCGGGTGGCGCGGGCGCGCAGGCCCCGGTCGGGCTCGCTGTGGGCGCGCAGCCCGAAGATCGTCGACCGGATGATCTTGATGGTCTCGTCCAGGTCCGCCACCGCGCGGGCGACCCGGTCGGCGGCGGCCGGGCTGTCGATCAGCCGGCCCGCGCTCTGCAACGTCATCCCGGTCGCGAACAGCCGCTGGATCGCCAGGTCGTGCAGGTCCCGGGCGATCCGGTCACGGTCCTCCAGCAGCGTCAGGTGCTCGGCGTCGCGCCGCCGCTCGGCCAGCTCCAGGGCCAGCGCCGCCTGGTCCGCGAAGCCCAGCAGCGGCCCGGTCTCGTCCGGCCCGAAGGCCGGCTGCCCGGCCGCGCGGGCCAGCAGCAGCACGCCCCGCCCGTACCCCGCCCCGGTGCCCAGCGGCACCGCGACCGCCGGGCCCAGCCCGTCGAAGCGCCCCGCCGGGCCCGCCGGGTAGCGGGCGTCGCAGGCCAGGTCGTCGCTGGTCACCGGCGAACCGGAGGCGTACGCGGCGCCCGACAGCGTGCCGTCCACCGGCACCGTCACCCCCAGCCGCGCGGCCGGCGCGCCGCCCAGCGCGACCTCCACCGTCAGCTCCTCCGCCCGCTCCTGCGGACCGTCCAGCGCCACCGAGACGTCGGCCAGCTCGGCGCCGGCGATCTCCCCGGCCCGGCGGGCGATCAGCTCCACCACCTCCAGCCGGGGCGCGCCCGACAGCAGGCTGCGGCTGATCTCCGCGCTGGCCCGCAGCCAGCGCTGGCGCAGCTGCGCCTCCTCGTACAGCCGGGCGTTGTCGATCGCCACCCCGGCCGCGACCGCCAGGGTGGAGATCACCGCCTCGTCGTCGGTGTCGAAGTCCAGCCCGCCTCGCTTGTCGGTGAGGTACAGGTTCCCGAACACCTCGCCGTGCACCCGCACCGGCACCCCGAGGAAGGTGTGCATCGGCGGATGGTTCGGCGGGAAGCCCGCCGAGGCCGGGTGTTCGGACAGCACCGGGCAGCGCAGCGGCTGCGGGTCGCGGATCAACTCGCCGAGGATGCCCCGGCCGGACGGCGGCGGGCCGATCTCGGCGATCTCCTCCTCGGACATCCCCACCGTCAGGAACTGCGACAGCGAGTGCCCGTCCGGGCCGATCACCCCGAGCGCGGCGTAACGGGCGTCCACCAGGTCGGCGGCGGCCTCGACGATCCGGTGCAGCGCCTGGGCGAGGTCCAGCTCCCGGCCGACCGCGAGCACCGCCTCCAACAGGCTGTGCACCCGGTTCTGGGTGCCGCGCGCCGCGTCGATCCGCCACTGGAGCTCCTCCAGCAGCTCGTCCAGGCGCAGCCGGGGCATCCGCGCGCCGCCACCCGCCGCGCTGCCGTCCGCTCCGCCCACCGCTGTCCTCCTCGTACTCGCCCTGGCCCGTCCTCCACCCGCCGCCGGAGGGCGCCAGGTGCCGCCCGATCAGGGCGATTGCCGGATTCACGGTAGTGCCCGGGTGTCGGCACCCCGCACGCCGGGGTGCGCCGTACGCTCCCACGGGCGGGCCTTTCGTCCCGTCGCGGAGGGGCCTGCGGCCTCTGTCGCGAGGCCCTGGCGGACCGCCAGGGTGGGGGAGGAGCGGACGGGCCGTCAGTGCGCACACCGTCCCCGCGCCGCCCCGCCAAGCGCCGACACAGTGGAGGAACCCTCATGACGCCATCCGTCCTGGCCGGGGTCGACGGCTCGCCGGAGAGCACCAACGCCGCCCTCTGGGCCGCCGACGAGGCAGTGCTCCGGGGCACCCCGCTGCGCCTGGTGCACGCCTGGCCGTGGCTGACCGACGGCGTGGCCACCTTCGCCGAGCCCGAC
This sequence comes from Kitasatospora sp. NPDC058243, assembly GCF_042882025.1. NCBI lineage: Bacteria > Bacillati > Actinomycetota > Actinomycetes > Kitasatosporales > Streptomycetaceae > Kitasatospora > Kitasatospora sp. NPDC058243. Next base: position 51,526 of record NZ_JBHVWW010000040.1, on the reverse strand, counting down.
GACCTGCCGGCCGCCGCGCAGCGGGTCCTGGCCTCGGCCGCCGACGCGATCCGCGAGCGCCACCCCGACCTGGCGGTGCACACCGACGCCGTCCTGGACGCGCCGGTGGACGGCCTGGTCGCCGCGGCCGCGGACGCTGCCCTCCTGGTGCTCGGCTCACGCGGCCTCGGCGGCTTCACCGGGCTGCTGCTCGGCTCGGTCGGCATGGCCGCGGCCGCCCGCAGCACGGTGCCGGTGGTCGTGGTGCGCGAGCCGGGCGCGCCCGACGGCGCCGGCGACGGCGTGCCCGAGGTACTGGTCGGCGTCGACGCGCACGCCCCGGAGGAGGAGGTGCTCGCCTTCGCCTTCCAGGAAGCCGCCCTGCGCGGAGCCCGGGTGCGGGCCGTGCACGGCTGGGACCTCCCGCCGGTCTTCGGCTACGCCGGCGGAGCCGTGCCGCCCACCGAGATCGCCCAACTGGAGGCGCTGGAGGCCAAACTGCTCTCCCTCGCCCTGGCCGGCCAGCGCGAGCGACACCCGGACACCGCGGTGATCGAGGACGTCCGGCTCGGCGCCGCCCGCGGCCTGGTCGAAGCCTCCGCCGGCGCCGCCCTCCTGGTCGTCGGCCGCCGCCACCGCTCCCTCGACTTCGGCCCCCGCCTCGGCCGCGTCGCCCACGCCGCCCTCCACCACGCCCAGTCCCCAGTCGCCGTCATCCCCCACCCCTGACCAACGCCCCGGCAGCGCCCGCCCGGAAAGCGGGCCAAGGCAACCCCTCACGAGTCCGAACCTCGCACCCTCCGCAGACAGATGGCCCGGACCGCACAGCGGTCCGGGCCATCCGTTGGGACCGGATCACGTCCCGACGGGGGCCGGGGAGTGTCAGGGTGTCGGCGGTTCGGTTGGGCGGGGGCGGGTGCCCGGGGGGAGGACTTGGGCCTTGAGGTGGAGGTCCGGGCTGTGGCGGAAGCCGAGGGTGAAGTCGACCCACTGGCCGGCTCGTAGGGGCGGGGGGTCGGCGATCATCAGGTCGGCGTCCTCCGGGGCCATTGCCAGTTCGCCGCGGCCCGGGATCGGGAGGGCGGTCACCGGCTCCCAGCGGCCTGCGGCGCCCTGGTGGAGGTGTCGCTTGATTGTGATCCGGCCGCCGAACTCCCAGCTGGCGGACGTCAGTTCGTCCGGTACGTCGCCCGGGTTGCGGATCGTGAAGAACGCCGCTGTGGCCGGGGCCGCGCCTGCCGTCGGCAGCAGCAGCCAGCCCGGGCCGGCCTCCACCGGCCGGGGCCGCCCGGCCCCGCCGACCGCGGTCCACCCGGTCAGCAGCACCAGCGTCAGTGCCGCCGCGCCCACCGGCGGGCCGACCACCCGCAGCCGTCCGAGCGCGCTCATCGCCCCGCTCATCGCCGGGCCCCCTTCCGGGCCGTCGAGGTGCCCCGTCCGGGCTGCCAGGTGCGCAGCCGCAGGCTGTTGCCGACCACCAGCAGCGAGCTGAGCGACATCGCCACCGCCGCCAGCATCGGGTTGAGCAGGCCGACGGCCGCCAGCGGGATCAGCACCACGTTGTAGCCGAAGGCCCACAGCAGGTTGGCCCGGATCGTGCCGAGGGTCCGTCGGGCCAGCCGGACGGCGTCCACCACCGCCTCGATGTCGCCGCGCACCAGGGTCAGTCCGGCCGCGCCGATCGCGGCGTCGCTGCCCGAGGCCAGCGCCACCCCGAGGTCCGCCGAGGCCAGTGCCACCGCGTCGTTGACGCCGTCGCCGACCACCGCGACCGTCCGCCCGGCGCCCCGCAGCTCGGCCACCACCGCGGCCTTGCCCTCCGGTGAGGCCGCGGCGTGCACCCGTTCGATGCCCAGCTCGCGCGCCACCGCCCGGGCCGCGCCCGGGCCGTCGCCGGTCAACAGGACGGTCTCCAGCCCCATCCCGCGCAGCCGGTGGAGCGCCCGCCAGCTGCCCGAGCGCAGCGTGTCGCCGACGGTGAGCACGGCCGCGGCCCGCCCGTCCAGCTCGACCACCACGGCCGTGCGGCCGGTGTCCGAGGCGGCGGTGACCGCGTCCGCGAGGTCGGCGGGCAGCGGCTGCGCCGTGCCGTCCGGGCGGACCACCCGTATGCTCCGGCCCTCGACCACCCCGGACACCCCGACCCCGGTGGCGGCCGCGAAGCCGTCCACCGCGGGCAGCGGACCGCAGCGCTCCCGCGCGGCCGCCGCCACGGCGCGCCCGATCGGGTGCTCCGAGCGGTGTTCCACCGCGCCGGCCAGCCGCAGCACCGCACCCTCGTCGAGCCCCGAGTCGAGCCCTTCGTCGAGCCTCGCGTCGAGACCTTCGCGGCGGCCTTCGTCGAGCCCTGCGTCGAAGCCCTGGGCGACCGTCACCGTCGCCAGTTCCATCCGCCCGGTGGTCAGCGTCCCGGTCTTGTCCAGCACCACGGTGTCGACCCGGCGCAGGCTCTCCAGCACCTCCGGGCCGCGCACCAGCACGCCCAGCTCCGCGCCCCGCCCGGTCGCCGCCAGCAGCGCCGTCGGGGTGGCCAGGCCCAGGGCGCACGGGCAGGCGACCACCAGGACCGCGACCGCCGCCGTCACCGCCGCCTGGGGGGCCGCGCCCGCTCCGAGCCAGAAGCCCAGCACGCACACCGCGCCCGCCAGCACGCACGGCACGAACACCCCGGCCACCGCGTCGGCGAGGCGCTGCGCCCGGGCCTTGCCGGCCTGGGCGTCCGCCACCAGTGCGGTGATCCGGGCGAGTTGGGTGTCGGCGCCGACGGCCGTCGCCCGTACCACCAGCGCGCCGCCGACGTTGACGGTCGCGCCGGCCACCGCGTCCCCGGGGCCGACCTCCACCGGCACGCTCTCCCCGGTCAGCAGGCTCAGGTCGAGCGCCGAACCGCCCTCGACCACCACCCCGTCGGTGGCCACCCGTTCGCCCGGCCGCACCACGAACTCCTGCCCTGGCAGCAGCAGTTCGATCGGTACCAGGCGCTCTTCGCCGGTCCCGCCGTCCCGGACGCACACCTGCTTCGCGCCGAGTTCGGCCAGTGCCCGCAGCGCGGAGCCGCTGCGCCGCCGCACTCGGCCCTCCAGCAGTCGCCCGGCCAGCACGAACAGCGGCACCCCGACCGCCGCCTCCAGGTAGACGTGCGCCGCGCCGCCGCCGTCCGCGGTCAGCGAGAACGGCATCCGCATGCCGACCTCCCCGGCGCCGCCGAACACCAGCGCGTACGCGGACCAGCCGAAGGACGCCACCACCCCCAGGCTGACCAGGGTGTCCATGGTGGCCGCCGCGTGCCGCAGCCCCTGCCAGGCCCGGCGGTGGAACCCGGCCGACCCCCAGGTGACCACCGGGACGGCCAGCGCGAAGCAGACCCACTGCCAGCCGGGGAACTGCAGTGACGGCACCATCGACAGCACCACCACCGGGACGGCCAGCAGCGTCGTCACCAGCAGTCGCCGGCGCTCCGCCGGCTCCTCGTCCGGCAGCCCGACGCCCGCCCCTGCGGGCGCCAACTCGGCGGTGTATCCCGCTCGTTCGACGGCTGCCACCAGCTCTTCGGCCGGCACCCCGGCCGGGTGCAGCACCCGGGCCCGACCGGTCGCCAGGTTCACCCCGGCCGTCACTCCGTCGATCCGGGCCAGCCGCTTCTCCACCCGGCCCACGCAGGCAGCGCAGGTCATCCCGCCGACCGCCAGATCGGTGCTCACCAGGGCCCCGGCGTCGGCCCCCGCGACCGGGCTCATCGCATCCCGCCCATGTCGTGCCCGCCCATCCCGGGCGCCCCGGGCGACGCGCCGCCCCCGGGCGTCAGCCCGGGAGACACCGGGCCCGCCTGCCGTCCCACCGCATACGCCACCACGAACACCACCACCAGCAGCAGGGCGAACCCCGCCAGCACACTCAAGGGCCGGACACCCGGCGACTTCGCACTCACCCCCCAGCAGTCGGACGGCGGGCGCGGTTGGTTCCCGTACGGTCCGAACCGGTGGGGAGCGCCCTGGCACCGCGGGCCCGGCGGGACCCGTACGGCAGGCTCCGGGCCCGGATTAATTCGGATGACGCACCCGATGTGACCAGGTAACGTCCGGGACGGCGCCTCCCGATGCGCTGGGTCCCGGCTACTACCCGTCAACTAGGTGCCGGTGCCCGTGGTCGGTTCCGGGAGGCGCCCATACGCGTTCGGCCCCGGGGCCGTTCCGGCCCGTGACCCGGGTCATGGCCCGGGGTCCGGGCGAATCCGCCCTCTGTCGAATCTGATCGTCATAAGATCTCTTCGTGTGCCGAAGACCGGCACCCGGCCCGGCCGCGCGAGCTCGTGCGGCCGGACGGATGGTCAACGCAGCGGGGAGTAGCGATGACACGTACGGGGAAGCGGATGCTGGCCGCAAGCGCGGCCGCGCTGGCGGGGGTACTGGCGGTCGCCGGGACGGCCTCGGCGCAGCCGGGCCCGGCTGCGGTCCAGAGCGGTATGGGGACGGGGGAGATCCTGCCGTACCCGGGGGAGACGGGCCTGATCTGGATCCCGGACTGGATCGGCGACGGCGGCGCGGTGACGGCCTCCGTCAACCCCTCGCAGCCCTTCACCGTGGCGGTGGGCTGCCAGGGCGGCGGCTCGGTCCAGGTCCATGTCGCCGGCCTGGCGCCGGCCGACTTCACGGTCCAGTGCCCGGTCGGCGCGACCGGCACCGGCTCGGTGGAGATCCCCGCCCGGCCCGGCCGGGACCTCCTGTTCACGGTGACCGCCTCCGACCAGGCGATCCACTGGGGCATGTACGCCACCCAGGCGGACTGACCCCGCCGCGCGTCCCGGAACGGGTCCCGTTCGGTCCTGCCGCGCGCGCGACGGCACTGAACGGGACTGAACGGGACTGGACGGGACCGGCCCTAACGCCGCACGCTGCGCGGCCCGGTGACCGCCGCGCCCAGCGCGCCGACCCGGGCCCGCAGTTCGCGGTCGGCGGTGACGACCAGGCAGTCCCGGTCCGGCTTTTCGGCCCTGGCCGCCCGGACCAGCTCGACGATCCGGTCGTCACCGCTGCCGGCCGCCGCGACCACCCGCACCTCGGGCAGTCCGTCCACGCCCCGGGCCGCGCCCTCCACGACCAGCACCACCTCCAGCGGCCCGGGCCGCTCCGGCAGGCCCTGCCCGGCGACGGCGACCAGCGCGTCCCGCAGCCGCTCGGCGGCGCCCCGTCGATCCCGCCACCACCCGTCGGGCACCGATCCGACCACGTTGGCCCCGTCCACCACCAGCAGCGGCAGCCCGCCCCGGGTCCCGATCGCGTCCCTGTCCTCCATGGCCTCTCCCACGCCCTTCCTCGTCACGCCTTTCCCAGGGCCGGCCCGGCGAGTGACCGGGCCGGCGGGGCCGCCGGGCGAGCCCACCGGGGCCCCGTCAGCCGGGTGGTGCGTCAGGTGAGGGTGATCCGGATGCCGACGGTGCCGCGCTCGCCGCGGCGCAGGCGGCTGCCGAGCAGGGTGAGCACGCCGAGCAGGCCGTACTTCTGGCGCAGCAGGGTGCGGTAGGCGGCGGTGCGTTCGGGGGAGAGGATCTCGGCGGTGGCGGGGTACTGCTCGCCGGTCGGCCGGCCCTTGACGTCGCAGGGGCCCACCAGGACGTCCGCGCGGTTGCGGATCCGCTTGACCTTCCAGGAGTCGGCGACGGTCCAGACGCCGAGCGCCTCGCCGTCGCGCACCACCCACACCGGGGTCGGCACGGTGGTGCCGTCCTTCTTGTAGGTGGTGACGAGCAGGTAGCTCCCGGAGGAGAGGCTGACGATCCGGGCGAGCCGGTCGGAGGGAGCGGGGTCGGGCGTGGTCATGGCCGGAAGTCTAGGGCGTGCCTGATCATTCCCGCCGGGCGCGCGGCAGGGCGTGCCTGACCAGGGCCCGGGCCCGGCGGGCCAGCCCGTGGTGGCGGTGCCCGCCGAGGGCGGTGGCGCCCGGGTCGGGGAGCGCGGCCGGGTCGGCGGCGAGTGCGGCGCGGCGGCGGGCGGCGGTGCGCGCGGCGGCCCACAGGGCGAGGACGGCGCCGAGTGCGATGGCCGTCCAGGCGGCCGGGGCGAGGCCGGGGTCGTTGCCCCGGGCGGCCTGCGGGTGCGCCTGGCCGGCGATGGCGGCGGGGACGGCGGACGAGGCGGCGCCGGCCCGGCCGGTGATGGTGGCCGGGTGGGCGGCGGCGGTGTCCTCCACCAGTTGCCCGACCGGCTGGACCTTGTCGGCCGCCGCGAAGCCCCAGTCGAGCAGCTCGGCCGCCTCGTCGTAGACCCGGGTCTGGGTGTCGGGGTGCATCACCGTCACCAGCAGGGTGCGGCCGCCGCGCTGGGCGGCGCCGGTGAAGGTGGCGCCCGCGTTGGTGGTGTAGCCGTTCTTGACGCCGATCAGGCCCTGGTACTTGCCGAGCAGCCGGTCGGTGTTGGCGATGTCGAAGCTGGTGCGCTGCCCGGTGAGCTTGTCGAGTCCGCCGGGGAAGTGCGCGGTGCGGGTGGAGCAGTAGGAGCGGAAGTCGGCGTTGCGCAGCCCGGCGCGGGCGAACAGGGTGAGGTCGTAGGCGGAGGAGACCTGGCCGTCCATGTCGTAGCCGTCGGGGGAGACCACCTTGGTGTCGCGGGCTTGCAGGGCTTGGGCGCGGGCCTGCATCTCGGCGACGGTCTGCTGGAGGCCGCCGTTCATGTGCGCGAGGACGTGGACGGCGTCGTTGCCGGAGCTGAGGAAGACGCCCCGCCAGAGGTCCTCGACGCGGTACGGCAGGTCCTCCTTGACGCCGACGAGGCTGCTGCCGGCGCCGACGTTGGCCAGTTCGGCCGTGGTGACCTTGTGCTCCGTCGTGCGGTCGAACTTGGGCAGCACGGTGTCCGCGAAGAGCATCTTCAGGGTGCTGGCCGGGGGGAGCTGGAGGTGGGCGTTGTGGGCCGCGAGGACCTCGCCGGTGCCGGCGTCGGCGATGAGCCAGGACCGCCCGGTCAACGTGGGCGGCAGCGCGGGCGCCCCGGCCAGCGGAGCGACCTGGACGGTGGACTGGCCGAGCCGTTCGCCGCCGATCGCACCGGCGGCGTCCTGCCCGGGGGCGGTCGGGGCGCCGGCGGCGAGCATCAGGGTGGACACCGCGGCGGCCGCCGCCACTCTGCTGACATGCTGTGGCATCTGCTGCACACGGCGAACGTACCCGGGGCGCCGCCGGGCCGCCGCGCCTGCTGCTCCGTCCGGATCCCGGGCGGTACGGCGGTACGGAGGTCCGGATCCCGGGCGGCACGGCGCCGGGACGGCCGGGGGATGGCGCCGGGACGACTTTGGTCATCCCCGGGTCGCGCCGAAAGTCGGATTCCCGGGCGCCGGGAGCTGCCTAGGCTCGGGGTATGAAGACGCTGCTCGGCTATCTCGGTTTCGTGCTGATCCTCGGCGGCGGGTCCGGCCTGGCGGCGGACTGGCTGGGGGGCTTCCGGCTGTTCGGCTTCGTCCGTTTCCTGGTCCCGGACGGCCATGAGACCGCCGGGTACGCCACTCTGCTGGTGCTCGGCATCCTGCTGGCGATCCCGGCGGCCCGCCGGGGCTGATCAGCGGCTCAACCAGCGGCCCGATCAGCGCTCAGTCCGCAGCCCGATCAACGCCCTGATCAGCCCCCGCCCCCGCCCCCGCCCCCGAGGCCGCCACGCCGTCGAGCAGGACGGCGAGCCCGGTGCGGAAGGCCGCCCGGTCGCGGTCCTGCGGCGTGCCGTCGCCGGCGCCCTGGAGGGCGGTGAGCAGGGGGAAGCGGTCGGTGAAGTCCGGTGCCAGTTCGGCGAGTCGGGCGGATCGGGTGGTCCACCAGTCCTCGTCGGCGATGCCGGTCGCGGCGGCGGCGCCGCGCGATTCGGCGGCCACGGCGGCCGTGCCGCGGACGAACTGCCAGAGCGCCGCGACGACGCCGTGCAGCCGCGCGGGTGCGAGGGCGGCCGGTTGCAGGGCGCGCAACAGGCCTTCCATGGCGGCGAGTTCGGCCGGTCCGAGCACCGGGCGGGCCTGCGAGACCTGGAGGATCCAGGGGTGGCGCAGGTAGCAGGCGTACAGTTCCTCGGCCCAGGAGGTGACGGCGGGGCGCCAGCCGTCCAAGTCTGCGACGTCCAGCCGTAGTTCGCCGAGTGCCCGGTCGTGCATCAGGTCGAGGAGTTCGGCCTTGCCCGGGACGTAGGTGTAGAGGGCCATGGCGGTGCGGCCGAGCCGTTCGCCGACGGCGCGCATCGAGAGCGCGGCCATGCCGTCCGCGTCGGCGACCGCGATGCCGGCGGAGACGATCGCGTCGACGCTGAGGCCCGGTTTGGGGCCGCTGCGCCCGGTGTGCGGTTGCGGTGGTGTGCCCCAGAGCAGGGACAGGGACCGGTGGGCGTCGCCCTGTCCGGCGTAGACGACCATGCAGCAACTCCTTATGGCGTAAAGTATCCTCGGCCGCGACAACTCTTTATGCCGTAAGGTTATCAACCGAAGGGGTTTTTCGATGACACTGCCCGTCACCTTCGTCGAGGTCGTCGAGGTCCGCCGGATCACGCCGCGCACCGCCCGGGTCACCTTCGAGGCCGAGGCCCTGGCGGACTCCGTGGGCGCGGCGCCCGACCAGCAGGTGAAGCTGTGCTTCCCCCGCCCCGGCCAGGCGGTGCCCGAACTGCCCGCGCAGAGCGACGACCCGATGAGCTGGTACCAGGCGTACCTGGCGATCCCCGAGGCCCGGCGCCCGCTGCTGCGCAGCTTCACCCTCCGGCGCCGCCGGCCCGGCACCCGCCTGGTCGAGATCGACTTCGTGCTGCACGGCGACACCGGCCCGGCCGCCGCCTGGGCGGAGCGCGCGGAGCCCGGGCAGCGGCTCGGGATGGTCGGCCCCTCGGCGCTGTACGCCCCGCCGGTCCCGCTCGCCGAGGCCGCCGCCGCTGCCGACTGGGTGCTGCTGGCGGGGGACGAGTCGGCACTGCCGGCGATCGCGACGCTGGTCGAGGCGCTGCCCGCCGGGGTGCGGGCCCTCGCGTTCGTCGAGGTCGCGGACGAGGCCGAGCGGCAGCCACTGGAGAGCCGCGCCGAGCTGGCCGTGCACTGGCTGGCCCGGGGCGGGGCGGCCCCCGGGGTCGTGCTGGCCGGGGCCGTGCGGTCCGCCGAGCTGCCGGCCGGCACGCCGTTCGCCTGGCTCGCGGGGGAGGCGGGCGCGGTGCGGGCGCTGCGCCGCCACCTGGTGGCGGAGCGCGGCGTGCCGAAGCCGTCGATCGACTTCACCGGGTACTGGCGCCACCGGCTGACCCAGGACGACGTGCCCACCGCCGAGGATCTGGCGGACGCCCAGGAGCGAATGGCCGCGGGCTGATCGGGTGCTGATCGCCCGGTGGCCGGGGGATTCCGGCCACCGGGCGGCGGTGTGACCGCCCGCCCGTTCTGTCATGTCCGGTTTCAGAGTGGGTCCGGGGGGAAGGGTGTGTGGCGGTGCTGACGGTGTGTCCCAGGTGGCGGTGGTCCGCCACTGTCCAGAGTTCGCCACCGATTTTTTCCGACCGGGATCGGACAGTTCCGACCGGGTCTGGTCAGCGAAAAGGGGCGGACATGGCCCGATTTCTGCCGTGAATTTTACTTTCTGATGGTCTTTTTTACTTTCTAATGGGGATTTCCCCCCTTGTCGTGGTCGTGTCGGATGCGCTGGAATGCGACCGCTGTCGGGACGCGCGGTCCGGAGCAACCACGCGTCCGACCTGGATCCGCGTACGCCGGGCCGCGCAACCTGACGTCTCATCAGACGAAAGGATGTCCATTGATCGGCTGGCGGAAATCCCAGCTAGCGGCTGCCGTCACGGTCACCGCCGCGTCCATGGTCCTGACCTTCGGGTCCAGTGCCAACGCAGCTCCGCTCCCGGACCCGCAGAACGCCCCCGTGGCGTCCGCGGACGGGACCCCGGTGCCGGTGATCGTGATTCTCAAGGACCAGATAGCGGACGCCCCGGCCGACAGCGGCCACCTCGGCGCCCGTCAGCAGAAGGCCGCGAACGCCCAGGCGCCGCTGCTGGACAAGGTCAAGGCCAACGGCGGCACCGACATCAAGAGCTTCGTGGTCGGGAACGCGTTCTCGGCCACGGTGAGCCCCGCGCTGCGTGCCGCGCTGCTGGCCGACCCGGCCGTCGCCTCGGTCGTCGCGGACGAGCAGGTCACCGTCACGCCGCCGGCCGCCGGCAAGGCCGCGGCCGCGAAGGACGCCGCGGACACCAAGGCCGGCGCCAAGTCGGCCAAGGCCGCCGCCCCGCAGGCCGTTTCGGGCAGCAACGGCCAGGGCGCCGAGCAGAACGCGACCAACACGATCTGCCCGTCCGACCCGTCCCAGCCGCTGCTGGAGCCGGAGGGCCTCTACTCGACGCACGCCGTCGGCGCCGACGGCAAGCCCGGCGCGGCCGACCTGGCCACCGGCAAGGGCGTCAAGGTCGCCTACATCGCGGACGGCCTCGACCCGAACAACCCGGACTTCATCCGGGCCGACGGCTCGCACGCGGTCGTCGACTACCAGGACTTCGCGGGCGACGGCGTGAACGCGCCGACCGGTGGCGCGGAGGCCTTCGGCGACGCCTCGGCGGTCATCGCCCAGGGCCGCCAGGTCTACGACGTCTCGAAGTTCGTGAACGCCTCGCGCGGTCTGCCGGCCGGCTGCAACATCCGCATCCGCGGCCTCGCCCCGGACGCCTCGCTGGTCGCCCTGCGGGCCGGCGGCGAGATCATGTCGAACTCGTCGATCCTGCAGTCCATCGACTACGCGGTCTCGGTCGCCAAGGTCGACGTGCTGAACGAGTCCTTCGGCGGCAACGTCACCCCGGACAGCGGCGCGCACGACACCATTTCGCTGTTCAACGACCAGGCCGTCAAGGCCGGTGTCACCGTCTCCGTCTCCACCGGCGACGCGGGCATCAGCGGCACCATCGGCACCCCGGCCACCGACCCGAACGTGATCGCGGTCGGCGCCTCCACGGACAACCAGAACTACCAGCAGACCGGCTACGCGGCCGCCCAGTTCTCCAACAAGACCTGGAGCAACAACCGCATCTCCGCGCTCTCCTCGGGCGGCTTCACCCAGGCCGGCCGCACGGTCGACCTGGTCGCGCCGGGCGAGTCGGACTGGGCGCTCTGCTCGCCCGACACCAGCAAGTACACCGACTGCACCGGCTTCAGCGGCCAGGGTTCGCCGATCCAGTCGTTCGGCGGCACCAGCCAGGCCGCGCCGTTCGTCACCGGTGCCGCGGCCCTGGTCATCCAGGCCTACCGCGACACCCACAACGGCCAGTCGCCCGCCCCGGCGCTGGTGAAGAAGTTCATCACCGGCACCGCCCAGGACCTCGGCGTCCCGGCCGAGGAGCAGGGCGCCGGCCTGCTGAACGTCCGCGCCGCCGTCGAGGCCGCCCGCGGCTACCACGCCGGCTCCGGCGCGTCGGACAGCAAGACCGTCGTCGTCACCACCGGTCAGGTCGACATCGCCGGCAACCCCGGCTCGACCCACACCGCCGACGTGACCGTCACCAACACCAGCTCCGCCCCGCAGACGGTCAGCGGCGCGACCCGCACCTTCGTGCCGCAGTCGAGCAACCAGCAGACCGTCCAGCTGGACACGGCCTCCACCGACACCTTCAAGTACGCCACCAACGGCGCCACCTGGGTGCAGAAGCAGGTCAAGTTCACCGTCCCGGCCGGCGCCGACCGCCTCGCGGCGTCGATCGCCTGGCAGGGTGCGGCCAGCCCGGTCACCAACGGCTCCGTGGTCCGCATGACGCTGCTCGACCCGTCGGGCCGCTTCGAGACCAACACCCGTCCGCAGGGCGGCGCCACCCCGGCCGACTTCGGCCTGGTGGACGTCCCGCACCCGGTGGCCGGCGAGTGGACCGCCGTCCTGTACACCCCGGCGGGCAAGGCCGGCTACAACGGCCCGGTCCAGCTGGGCACCGCCACCCAGCGCGCGGTGCCGGCCGGCGCCGTCAGCCCGAGCGTCGCGGACCTGAAGCCGGGTGAGACCAAGACCCTCAAGGTCCAGCTCACCACCCCGGGCACCAGTGGCGACTCCAGCCAGGCGATCACCGTCGCCAGCTCCAACGGCACCGCCACCAGCGTTCCGGTCGTGCTGCGCAGCCTCGTCCCGGTCAACCAGGGCAAGGGCACCTTCACCGGCACCATCACCGGTGGCAACGGCCGCAACGCCTCGCCGACGCAGAGCTTCGCGTACGCCTTCGACGTCCCGAAGGGCCAGAAGGACCTGCGGGTCGGCGTCACCGTCGCCAAGGACCCGAAGCTGCTCATGCAGGGCGCGCTGATCAGCCCGAACGGCACCCCGATCGACATCGAGGGCAACGGCCTGCTCGACGCGCAGGGCAACCTGACCGGCACCACCGCCGGCGTCTCGGCCACCACCGTCAACCCGGCCGCCGGCCGCTGGCGGTTCGTCCTGAACGTGCTCGGCCCGGTCAGCGGCCAGGAGCTCGCCCAGGACTTCACCGGCACCGTCGCGTTCAACCAGAACGTCGCCACCGCCGCCGGCCTGCCGAACGACCCGCACGCCAAGCTGGCGGCCGGCAAGCCGGTCACCGTCCAGGTGAACTACACCAACAACACCGTCGCCACCCAGAAGATCTCGGCCGACGGCCGCCTGGACCGCCGCACCGACCTCCCGCTGGTGCCGCAGGGCGCCTCCGCGACGGTCACCCTGCCGCTGAGCCTCACCTCCGCGGTGCCGTCCTTCCTCGTCCCGCCGGGCACCGACCAGCTGAAGGCGGTGGCGGCCTCCTCGACGCCGGCCCACCTGGAGCTGTCCGGCACCACCGGCTCGCCGGACCTCTTCGGTGACCTGAAGAAGGCCCAGGACGGTTCGACCATCTCGGTCGTGACCGACAACGGCAGCGCGTCGCAGCCGGTCCTCCCCGGCGTGTGGGGCACCTTCCTGCAGCAGGTCGGCCCGTTCGGCACCGCCGGCGCCCCGGCCGGCACCGCCACCATCACCGCGACCGCGCACACCCAGGCGTTCGACCCGGCGCTGACCTCCAGCACCGGTGACCCGTACGCCCTGGCGGTCAACGCCTCGGCCCCGGCCGCCAACCCGGTGACCGTCCCGTCGGGCGGCAAGGGCTCGCTCCAGGTGACCGTCACTCCGACCGGTCCGAAGGGCAGCACCGTCCACGGCGTGCTGTACCTGGTGTCCGCCCCCAGCTCGGTGGCGACCGCCAACAACACCCTGGGCACCACCGGTTCGGTGCTCGCGGCGATCCCGTACAGCTACACGGTGAACTGACCTTCCATCACCACGCCGAGGCCGTCCCGGAGTTCCGGGGCGGCCTCGGTCGTTTGCCCGGGGCCGGCGGGAATGCCCCGTGCCCCGCCGGTGTTGCGCCGGGTGGGACCGGGGCGAAGCGGATGCCCCGGCCCTTCCAGCGGACCGGGAGCGGGACTTGAACGACGCGATCAAGCACAGCCACGTCGAGGTGAACGGTGTCCGTCTGCACGTCGCGGAACAGGGCGAGGGCCCGTTGGTCCTGCTGCTGCACGGCTTCCCGGAGAGCTGGTACTCCTGGCGCCACCAGTTCGCCCCGCTCGCCGCGGCCGGCTACCGGGTCGTCGCCCCCGACCAGCGCGGCTACGCCCGCAGCGAGCAGCCCGAGCGGGTGGACGCGTACTCCCTGCTGCACCTGGTCGGCGACGTCACGGCGCTGATCGGCGCGCTCGGCGAGGAGCGGGCCGTCGTGGTCGGGCACGACTGGGGCGCGCCGGTCGCCTGGGCCACCGCCGCGCTGCGGCCGGACCTGGTGCGCGGGGTCGCCGGGCTGAGCGTGCCGCCGCTGGCCAGCGGGCCGCGGCCGCTGCGGGAGTCCCGGGAGAACTTCGGCGAGGGCTTCTACCAGATCTACTTCCAGGAGCCGGGCCGCGCCGACGCCGAACTGGCGGCCGACGTGAAGTCCAGCTTCCGCCGCATCCTGGGCGGTGGCCTGCTCCGCGAGGGGAAGCCGCAGCCGTGGGTCGTCCCGGAGGGCAAGGCCCTGCTGGACACCATCCCGGAGCCGGCGCAGCTGCCGGCCTGGCTCACCGAGGCGGACATCGACGCCCTCGCGGCCGACTACGCCCTGCACGGCGAGCACGCCTTCACCGGCGGGCTCAACTGGTACCGGAACATCGACCGCAACGCCGAGCTGATGGCCGCCTTCGACGGCGTGACGATCGACGTGCCGGCGCTGTACGTGGCCGGCGAACAGGACATGGTGAACGCGCTCGTCCCGCCGGCGGTGCTGGCCCACCTGCTGAGCCGGGTGCCCAAGCTGCACCGCCACGTCCGGCTGCCGGACACCGGGCACTGGACGCAGCAGGAGCGCCCGGCGGAGGTCAACGAGGCGCTGCTCGACTTCCTCAAGCACCTGGACGCCTGACGCCCGCCCGGCTCCGGCCCGGGTGCCGGGTCGGAGCCGGGTGGCGGAGGTCCGGCGGCGCGATCAGTGGTGGTGGTGGCTGCCCATGGGGTGGTCGCAGGCGCGGCACCTCCGGATGAAGAGGAGGCTCAGGCCGACGGTGACCACCGCACCGAGCGCCACCCCGGTACCCCGCACCGTCTTGCGGGCCGCGTTGCCGCCGATCGAGCCGGTGCACCGCGAGCAGTTCTGGCATCCGGTCCGGACCGGGATCTTCTTCCCCACGACGCTTCCTCCCAGGCGAGGTCCCGACCACCGGCCGGGCTCGTGAACGTCCCGCAGCAGCTTATAACTTGAGCTGCCCGTTCATGACTTGAGCTGCCCGTCCTCGCCCGGCGAACGATCATCCGCCCGGCGAACGATCATCCGCTCGACGGACCGGCCCCGTACGGGTCGAGGAGTTCGGCCACGAGCCGGCGTGCGTACGCGGGATCGAGGCCGGCCGGGCGGAAGAGGATGCGGTACATCAGGGGGGCGACGACGCCGTCCATGACCGCCTCGACGGCGGGCGTGTCCTCCCCGCGGCCGCCCGCCCGGCTCAGCACCGCGTCGACCTGTTCGGCCGCGTAGTCCGAGCACTGGCCGGCGTTGCCGCCGTCCGGGTCGCCGAGCAGGGCGTCGCGGATGTAGGCGCGGCCCGAGGGGGAGGCCATCTCGTCGAGGAACTGCTCGGCCCAGGCCGTCAGGTCGGACCGCAGGTCGCCGAGGTCCGCCGGTGCCGCGTCGGGCCGCAGGCGCTCCACCGCGACGTCGGACAGCAGCTCCTGGAGGTCGCCCCAGCGGCGGTAGACCGTCGACGGGGTGACGCCCGCGCGCTGCGCGACCAGCGGCACCGTCAGCGCGTCGCGGCCCACCTCGGCGAGGAGTTCACGCACAGCGGTGTGCACCGATGCCTGGACCCGGGCGCTGCGCCCGCCGGGGCGCACCATCTGTTTGCGACTCATGATAAACACCTTAAAGCACAATCCTTGCGTTTACGGGTGCCGGGGTGCCGGGGTGCCGGGGTGCCCGCCTCGGAGCCGAGCGGCGGGCCGGCGCCGTCCGGCCCGGCCCGCCTGCTGTTCTCAGACCGCCGGCGCGAGCGCCCGCGCGGGCTGCGTCCGCTCGTAGGCGTGGCCGACCCGCAGCAGCGTGCGCTCCCCGAGCGGCCGGCCGAGCAGCTGCATGCCGATCGGCAGGCCCGCCGCGTCCCGGCCGACCGGGACGGACAGGGCGGGCACCCCGGTGATGTTGGCGGGGGCGGACAGGCGCACATAGGCGTCGGGGACGCCCTCGACCGTGCCGTCGGGCCAGGTGACGGTCTCCTGGTCGGCCCGTACCGCGGTGACCGGGACGGTCGGGGCGGCGATCACGTCGACCTCCTCCAGCATCCGGGCCCACTCCCGCCGCATGAGCGTCCGGGAGCGCTGGGCGCGCAGGTAGTCCCCGGCGGTCATCAGCTCGCCGGCCTCCAGCAGGACGCGTACGTCCGCCTGGTACAGCTCGGGCACCGCCCGCAGGGAGTGCTCGTGGTAGGCGGCGGCCTCCGGCGCCACCAGCCCCCACAGGGTCGCCTGGAGGTAGCGGGTCATCGGGATGTCGACGTCGACGAGCCGTGCGCCGAGTGCCTCCAGGTGGCCGATGGCGCGCCGGACGGCGGCCTCCACCTCCGCGTCGACGTGGTCGAAGTAGTAGCTGCGCGGCACGCCGACGCGCAGCCCCGCCAGGTCCGTGCCCGCGCCCGGCCGGTGGTCCACGGCGGGGGCGGCCAGCGAGGCGGGGTCGCGCGGGTCGTGTCCGGCGAGGGCGTCCAGGACGAGGGCCGTGTCCTCGACGGTCCGGGCGATCGGGCCGACGTGGTCCAGCGACCAGGACAGGGACGTGACGCCGTGGCGGGGGACGAGGCCGTAGGTCGGCTTGAGGCCGACGACCCCGTTGAGCGCGGCGGGCACCCGGATCGAGCCGCCGGTGTCGGTGCCCAGCGCGAAGGTCGCGGCGCCCGCGGCGACGGCGACGGTGGATCCGCCGCTGGAGCCGCCGGCGACCCGCTCGCGGTCCCAGGCGTTGCCGGTCTGCGGGGTGGTCAGGCCGTACGCGAACTCGTGGGTGTGCGTCTTGCCGACCAGGATCGCGCCGGCCGCGGCCAGGCGGGCGGCGACCGTGCTGTCGGTCTGCGCGCGGTGGTCGGCGCGGACCCGGGAACTGGCCGTGGTGGCCAGCCCGGCGACGTCGATCAGGTCCTTGAGCCCCATCGGGACGCCGTGCAGCGGCCCCCGGTGCAGGCCGCGCGCCGCTTCCTGCTCGGCCTCGCGGGCCGCCCGGCGCGCCCGCTCCGCGGTGACCGCGACGTAGGCGCCGAGGTGCGGTTCCACCTGCTCGATGCGGTCGAGGACCGAGTCCACCAGTTCGACGGGGGACAGTCGCCGGGCCCGGATCTCCTCCGCGGCGGCGGCGAGGGAGAGCTCATACGGCTGCATCGCGCTCCTCCCCTTCCGTGTCGTGGGCGCTTTCCGCGCGGTAGGCGCTCGCGGGCGGGGTGTCCCCGAAGTCCAGATCCCGCAGGACGGCGACGACGGAGAGCAGCTGGTTGGCGGTGGCCGCGACCGCGTCGTGGCGGTCGGCGGGCAGGGGGAGCCCGGCCCGGGCGGCCCAGCGGGCGGCCTCGGGCGGCGTGAGGTCGGTGGCGGGTGGCGTGAGGTCGGTGGTGGGTGGTTCGCCTGAGGGGTGGTCGGCGGAGGACATGGGCGTTCTCTCCTGATCGGGGATGGCGCGAGATGGCACCCGCAGCAAAAGCTAACCGTTTGCGTTAGCCAGACTGTAGGTCCTACGATGGCTTAACGCAAACGGATTGCGTTTACGGGAGGAGCCCCCATGTCCAGCGCCACGTCCGACGCCCCCATCCCCGCCTGGACGGTGGGCGGCGTCACCGTCCACCGCATCGACGAGACCCTCCTGCCACCCGCGACCGGGCCCTGGCTGCTGCCCGAGGCCACCCCCGAGGTGGTGACCGGCCACGACTGGCTGCACCCCCACTTCGCCGACCACGAAGGCGTCCTGCACCTCGACAGCCACAGCTTCGCGTTCACCGTGGGCGGGCTGCGCGCCCTCGTCGACACCGGCATAGGCAACGGCAAGGAGCGGGCCAACCCGGCCTGGCACCACCTGCGGACCGACTACCTGGAGCGCCTCACCGCCGCCGGCTTCCCCCCGGACTCCGTCGACCTGGTGATCCTCACCCACCTGCACGCCGACCACGTCGGCTGGAACACCCGGGAGGTGAACGGCGAGTGGGTCCCCACCTTCCCCCACGCCCGCTACCTCACCTCCCGCACCGAGCGGGAGTTCTGGGCCGGGTACGACCTGGAGGAGGCGCGCAGGCAGATGTTCCTCGACTCCGTGATCCCGGTCGAGCGGGCCGGGTTGCTGGACCTCGTCGACGTCCCGGCCGAGGGCGTCGAGATCGCCCCGGGCCTGCGCCTGATCCCCACCCCCGGTCACACCCCCGGCCACGTCGCCGTCGAACTGACCAGCCGGGGCGAGGCGGCGCTGATCACCGGCGACTGCATCCACCACCCGGTTCAGCTCGCCCACCCCGCCATCGGCGCCTGCGTCGACATCGACCCGCGGCAGTCCGAGGCCTCGCGCCGCAAGCTCCTCGGCTCCCTCGCCGACACGGACACCCTCCTGCTCGGCACCCACTTCGCGCCGCCCACCGCCGGCCGCGTGCTCACGGACGGGGACGCCTACCGGCTGCTGCCCGCGCCCTCGGCCTGACGCCGCGTTCGACCTCCCCAGGACGCTCGCACCCCTTCACCGGTCCTGCGCCCGGAGCCCGTCGACCGCACACCCGGATCGAGCGGGACGGGCGCGCGGGGTGGGGGTGGTGAGCCGGAGTCGGCTCCCGGGGCTCGATTCCTGCGCGATCTGTCGTTTATCCGGCGATACCGCCGCTGAGCTGCGAAATCCCGCTGGCAGCGGACGTCGGTGATCCCCTAGAGTCGGCGCGCCCGCCCCGGTCGGGGCGCTGGCGGCACCGGCGTGCGAGTCCGAGCACGCGGCGATTCCAGGAGTTGACGATCTGATGGTGTGTGTGGCGTGTGGGGCGCGTCCCGCGGGGACCGAGAGCCGACGCTGCTTCGGCTGCGCGGAGGCGGCCCCGGGCTGGGCGGCGGCGCTCCGACCGGCGAACGGCCTTGCCGTCGCGGTCTACGTCCTGCTGGGGTTGAACGCGGTGTTGGCGGCGGCGGCGGTCGTGGCCGACGTCTGGGGCGATGTCCTGTTGGGCCGGTTGGTGGACGGCTCGGGCGACATCGGCCTTGACGAATTCGATGCCCTGGACTCCCTGGCGAACGGGCTGGACAAAGCCGTCATTCCGCTGACGATGGTCACCGCCGTGCTGTTCATCATCTGGTTCTACCGCATCCGCCAGAATGCCGACCTGCTGCTGCCGAACGGGCACCGCCTCGGACGCGGCTGGACCATCGGGGCCTGGGTCACCCCGGTCGTCCTGCTCTGGTTCCCCTGGCAGCTGATGGTGGACTGCTGGCGGGCGAGCGCTCCGCTGGACGCGGAGGGACGGCGCCGCGCGGTGTCGGAGAAGGTCCTGGTCCTGTGGTGGTCCACCTGGATCGGCGCGCTGGTGGTCAACCGGATCGCCAACTCGAAGATGAAGTACGTGGACGTGACGGTGCTCGCCAGCCTGGGGGACTTGCGCGAGACCATTCGGGTGGAGGCCGCCGGCTCGGTGCTGCGCCTGGTCGCGGCCGTCGCGGCGATCGTGGTGGTCCAGCGGCTGACGGCCATGCAGTCGGCGCGCCGGGCCGACATCAACCCGCTGGCCGCCAGGGCCGCGCAGGTGGCGGCCGAGGAGGCCCGGGCGCAGGCGTAGGCCCAGGCTCAGGCCGAGGCGTAGGCCCAGGCTTCGGCCGCCACGGCAACGGACTCGGAAGCTCCCTAGACCGGCAGCAGGCGGGCGATCAGTTCGCCGAGGCGGCGGGCGTTGCGGCAGGAGTGCATCTCCACGACGCCCGCGTACGCGGCTGCGGCGGAGTCGCCGGTCGGCCAGAGGGTGGGCTGCTCGGGGTTGAGCCAGTGGACCCGCCGGGCCCGGCCGGCGATCCGGCGCAGCGCGTCCAGGTTCGGGTCGCGGTGGTTGGTGCGGGCGTCGCCGAGGATCAGCACGCTGGTGCGCGGGCCGACCGCGTCCAGGTGCCGTTCGGCGAACTCGCCCAGGGCGGAGCCGTAGTCGCTGTTGCCGTGGTGGCCCATCACCTTGGCCTCGGTGAGGATCCGGGCGGCGAGCCGGGCCGGGTCGGCGTCGCCGCGCGCCAGCAGGGCGGTGACCTCGGCGGTGCGGTTCACGAAGGCGAACACCCTTACCTTGCTGAACTGTTCGCTCATCGCCTGCACCAGCAGCATCGTGAAGTCGGCGAATCCGGCCACCGAGCCGGAGACGTCGCACAGCAGCACCAGTTCCGGCCGGGCCGGGCGGCGCAGCCGGTAGGCCGGGCGCAGCGGCACCCCGCCGGTGGACAGCGAGCGGCGCAGGGTGCGGCGCAGGTCGATCTGTCCGCGTGCGGCGCGGCGGCGCCGGGCGGCCAGCCGGGTGGCCAGCTTGCGGGCCAACGGGTGTACGGTGCGGCGCAGTTCGGCGAGCTGGTCGCGGCCGGCGGCGAGGAAGTCGATCCGGTCGGCGGTGGGTGCGACGGCGCGTTCGGCGATCCGCTCGGCGCCGCGCAGTTCGGCGACCCGGCGGCGGGCCTCGGTGGCGACCAGGGCGCGGAAGTCCTGGATGCGGCGGCGGATCTCGTCGGCGAGGACGCGGTCGGACAGGTCCGGGGCGGTGGCCTGCTCGCGCAGGGCGGCGAGGATCCGGGCGAGCAGCGTCTCGGGGGCGAGCCGGCCGAGCGCCTGGTGGGCCGACCAACCGTCCGAGGCCGGCGTGGCTCCGGCGCCGTACCGGCCCAGGGCCTCCACCACCTCGCCGGCCAGCCGGGCCTGGGCGGCCCGGTCGTCGGCGGCCAGGGCGGCGGCGAGGCGCTCGCGCAGGTCGTCGCGCAGCGGGTCGGGCCGGCCGGGGCGCGGCGGCCGGGGATCGTCCGGGAGCGCGGGCGGGTCGGCGCGGACGGCCTCGGGGGCGCCGACGCCGAGTGGGAAGAACAGGTCGAACGTGGCGTCGAAGACGGCCCGTTGGGTGTCCGAGCGCAGCAGCGCGGCGGCCAGGCCGGCCCGCATCTGCTCGCGGTCGGCGAGCCCGAGGACGTCGAGGACGGCGGCCGCGTCGACCGTCTCGGCGGGGCCGATCCGCAGGCCGTGCCCGCGCAGCGCGCGGACCAGGCCGGTGAGCCGGGCGGCGGTGTCGGCCGGCGGTGGGGCGGTGGTCATGCGACGGTGAGCTTCCGTGCGGCCTTCCGGATGTCGTCCTGGTGCTTGAGGATCACCCCGAGGGTCTCTTGGACGACCGCCTCGTCGAGCGTGTCGGCGCCGAGCGCCAGCAGGGTGCGGGCCCAGTCGATGGTCTCGGCGACGGACGGCGCCTTGCGCAGGTCCATCGCGCGCAGCGCGCCGACCACCCGGACCAGCGAGGCGGCCAGCGTGTCGTCCAGGCCGGGCACCTTGAGCCGGACGATCTGCCGCTCCAACTCGGCGTCCGGGTAGTCGAGGTGGAGGAAGAGACAGCGTCGGCGCAGCGCCTCGGACAGTTCGCGGGTGGCGTTGGAGGTGAGCAGCACGAAGGGGCGGCGGCTCGCGGCGATGGTGCCGAGTTCGGGCACCGTGACCTGGAAGTCGCTGAGCACCTCCAGCAGCAGCGCCTCCACCTCGACGTCGGCCTTGTCCATCTCGTCGATCAGCAGCACGGTGGGCTCGTCGCCGCGGATGGCGGTGAGCAGCGGGCGGGTGAGCAGGAACTCCTCGCCGAAGATGTCGGTGCGGGCCTCGTCCCAGCCCTCGTCGCGGCCGGCGGTGATCCGCAGCAGCTGCTTGGCGTGGTTCCACTCGTAGAGGGCGCGGGCCTCGTCGATGCCCTCGTAGCACTGGAGCCGGACCAGCCGGGCCCGGCCGATCGCGGCCACCGCCTTGGCGAGTTCGGTCTTGCCGACCCCGGCCGGGCCCTCGACCAGCAGCGGCTTGCCGAGCCGGTCGGCGAGGAAGACGGTGGTGGCCACGGCGGTGGAGGCCAGGTAGCCGGTGGCGGCCAGTTGGTCGGCGGTGTCCGCCACCGATGCGAAGAACCCCGTGCCGTCGCCGCTCATCTGTCCGCCCCGTTCCTGTCCGCCCTGTCCGTGCGGCAGCACCCTACCGGCCGGTCACTTCGCTGTCTCGGGGGTTCGGCGGGGTGGCGCGGGGCCGGGGTCGTGGCGTGCTGCTGGATCACCTGGCGGGCGTGCGGGCGTGCGGGCGTGCGGGCGCGCCGGAGCGGTGTACGGCGACCACGGCCGCCGTACACCGCCCGTCTGTTCCCGCCGGTCTCGGCCGTCGGTTGACGACGTCTGACTCGACGTCAGGTGGTGCGTGCCCCTCGGGTCGTCAGTTGACGAAGATGAGCGGGCTGCCCGCCACCGAGGTGTCGGTGACCGGGCCGTAGGTGGCGCTGAACCAGCCGGTCGAGAAGCACAGGCCCGAGCCGGAGACCAGGTTGAACGGCTGGGAGGAGAAGCCGATGGTGTTGCCGGTGTTCGAGGTGGTGCCGTTGATCCCGGTGGTGGTCTGGTAGACGCAGTTGATGCTGCCGAGGATGGTGTTGAGCACCACCGTGGTCTTCATCGCGCCGGCCGCGCCGGGGGTGAGGGCGACCGGGTTGCCGGGGCCGTCGCCGACGGTGTTGGTGAACGGCAGGTTGTTGACGGTGATGCTCTTGACGCCGGTGACGCCGAGGACGTTGGAGGAGCAGGAACCGAAGGTCTGGGTGTTGAGCTGCTCGACCGCGCTGCCGGGGGCGGCCGGGTTGGCCGTCACGGTCGCGGAGAAGGCCGAGTTGGCGCAGCTGATGCCGCTCGTGCCGCTGGCACTGCTGTAGAAGGTGGCGGCGGTGCCCGAGACCAGGCTGGCGGTGAGGACGTCGCCGACGGCGACGTCCGGGCCGCTGCTGCTGCCGGTGGTCAGCACCGCGGAGCCGTCGGCCTGGGCGGGTGCGACGGCGGCGCAGGTGAAGGCGAGGGCGGCGAGGGCGGCGGTACCGAGCGTACGGCGAAAGCGCATGAGGGTGACCTCTCTCCGTGCGGAGACGGGTGGGGGTGGCCCGCGGTGCGGGTGTGGTGGCGTGCACGGCGGGGGAGGTGCGTGGGCATGGCGTGCCGGGGGCTTCGCGGGGCCGTGGTGCGGCGGGCCCGGCGCCACGGGCCCGCTCGTACGGCACAGCGGTGTGAAGGTGCGGACGTGCGCTGCGAGTGCAGGAGTGCACGTCGGCGGCTGCCACCGCCGCGGGCCTGCGTCCGCTCGTGGTCCCGTGGCCCGGGCTGTTCGCCCGGGGCCGTCGGAGCCCCTGGAGGTCGTCCGGTGGTGACAGGGTCGCCCACCGGTTGGAAACCTGTCAGTGTTGTAAACCCGATGTTGCGTCAATGTCAATACAGGTAACAGGAGTTGGTGATGGAACGGAAACACCTCCGAAGTGCCGACGTGATCCTGCTGCCGGGCGCGCGGGCCGGTCGTGACCCGGCCCGGTCCATCAAGCGCGGCCCGAGCCGGCTGCCCCCGGGCGTGGTGGCCGCGACCCAGCGCGAGCGGCTGCTCGACGGGCTGGTCCAGACGGTGGCCGCGCGCGGCTACCAGCACGCCACGGTCAGCGACATCTGCCGCGCGGCCGGGGTGACCAGGCCGGTCTTCTACGAGCTGTTCAGCGGCAAGGAGGACGCCTTCCTGGCCGCGCACCGGCACGGCACCGGAGTGGTGCTCCGGCGGATGGCGGCGGCCTTCGCGGCGGAGTCCGATTGGTGCGCCGGGATCCGGCAGGCGCTCGGCGCGATGCTCCATCTGCTGGCGGGGACACCGGCTTTCGCGACCATGGCGGTGATCGAGATCGAGGCGGTCGGACCGGCCGGCCGCCGCGAGCGGGACCAACTCCTCACCCGGTTCCGGGCGTTCTTCGCCGAGGTGCCCCAACCGCCGGTCGGTGTGCGGGTGGTGGAGCTGGTGGACGCCGTGGTGGGCGGGGTCTACAGCGCGCTCTACCGGCGGATCGACTCCGGCCGGACGGTTCAACTGCCGGAACTCCTTCCGGTGTTGAGCATGTTCTGCCTCGCACCCTTCCTCGGCCCGGCGCAGGCGGCCGTCCGGCTCGGGTTTCCGATCGGTGAAGATCCTTCGTGCACCCGTATTGACCCGGCCACTACCGGGCAGTAGCTTCCCAGTTACTCAAAGCGCGGCTCGACCGTGCCCGCCCCGCTGCCGAGGGGCGGGCGGCCCGGTCGGGCCGTGGAACGCTGTCCGCGCCAGGGCACCGTGCCAGTGCCTGCACATCCCACCCACCCAACAGGGAGCACACATGGCCATGTCCGAGGACGCCGCCGCCGCGGCCGAGACCCCGGAGACGCCGACCGGCAGCAGGAGAGGGCGGGTACGGCTCAAGCGCAGCGCCTGGATGGCCGTTCCGGCCGTCGCCGCGGGCGCCGTCCTGATGGCCCTCACCGCCCAGGGCGTACTCGCCGCCCAGTTCTCCATCAGCGGCATGCCGTTCACGATCACCGCGGACAAGCTCGACGGCAAGGGCTTCGCCCAGTTCGGCAGCCTGGACTCGATGATCCCCGACAGCCCCAACCAGGGCTCCACCGGCGGTCAGGTACTGGTCGCGGTCTCGGCGATCAAGAAGGCCGAGATCACCAACCTGTGCCAGAGCGTGGACCTCGGCGGCGTCAACCTGGTGATCCACGCCGGCGACGCCGGCACCCCCGTCTCCGCCACCGACCTCACCACCGACTCCGACATGCTGTCCGGTGACGCGGAGTTCACCAACATCGAGATCGGCGGCGACGCCAGCACGTACACCAAGGCCGGCAACGCGGGCAAGGGCAACCCGGGCGTCTTCGGGCAGCAGGCCGACACCGTCGTGCTGACGCACCTCAAGCAGCACAACTACGCGAGCACCGCCGTCGGGTTCAAACTGCCCAACCTGCGGCTGAGCTTCAGCTCCCAGGGCTGCTGACCATGACGGAGTCCGTACCGGAGCCGGCCGGTTCCGGCGAGGGCGTCGCGGAGGGGGCCGTGGGGACGGCTCCCGCCCCCGCTCCCGCCACCACCCGACCGGTCAAACGCGACTGGCGGGGCCAACGGCCGTTCTGGGGCGGGCTGCTGGTGCTGTTCGGCGGCGCCGAGATCCTGTTCACCCTGCGTGCCCCGCTGCCCGTCGTCCTGCACATCGGGATGCAGGGGCTGGCGGGCTACCTGGTGCCGGCGGTGATGGTGCTGTGCGGCCTGCTGATCCTGTTCAACCCGGCTCAGCGGCTGTTCTACTCCGTCCTCGCCGTGCTCGCCGCGCTGGCGAGCTGGCTCACCTCCAACCTGGGCGGCTTCGTGATCGGGATGCTGCTCGGACTGGTGGGCGCCTGCCTCACCTTCGGCTGGCTGCCCGATCAGCCGCTGCGCCGGGGGCGGCAACGGCGGGAGGACCGGCGCCAGGAACGCCGGTCGTCCCGAGCGGGCACGGCCGGGGCCGACCCGGCCGGGGTCTGACCCGCAGCCCGGGGCCGACCCGGCCGGGGTCTGGCCCGAGGCGCCCCGACGGCGCCCGCCCCCTGGTGATGGGAGAGCACCAGGGGGCGGGGCGTCGGGGCACGGGGGAGTGCGGGGTCAGGCCGTGACGGCCAGATCGTGACGGTCAGATCGTCGCGGCGTCGATCACGAAGCGGAACCGGACGTCGCCGGCCAGTACCCGCTGGTAGGCCTCGTTGACCTGCTCGGCACGGATCAGCTCGATCTCCGCGGTGATGCCGTGCTCGCCGCAGAAGTCCAGCATCTCCTGGGTGGCCGGCAGCCCGCCGATCATCGAGCCGGCCAGCGAACGGCGGCCGGAGAGCAGCGCGTGCGCGTTCACCGTGACCGGCTTCTCCGGCGCGCCGACCTGCACCATGGTGCCGTCGGTGCGCAGCAGGCTGAGGTAGGCGCTCAGGTCGAGGTCGGCGGAGACCGTGTTGACGATCAGGTCGAAGGTGCCCGCGAGCTCGGTGAAGGTGGCCGGGTCGGAGGTGGCCCGGTAGTGGTCGGC
Organism: Kitasatospora sp. NPDC058243; assembly: GCF_042882025.1. Taxonomy (NCBI): domain Bacteria; kingdom Bacillati; phylum Actinomycetota; class Actinomycetes; order Kitasatosporales; family Streptomycetaceae; genus Kitasatospora; species Kitasatospora sp. NPDC058243. The sequence goes on along the minus strand of NZ_JBHVWW010000040.1, from coordinate 25,951 downwards.
GCCGAGCTTCAGCCCGTCCTCGCGCTTGCGCAGCGACTGGCTGAGCACGGTGACCTCCGCGCCCATGGCGTGGGCGAGCTTCACGCCCATGTGGCCGAGCCCGCCGAGGCCCACGATCGCGACCTTCTTGCCCGGCCCGGCACCCCAGTGCGCGAGCGGAGAGTACAGCGTGATGCCGGCGCACAGCAGCGGCGCGGCGGCGTCCAGCGGCAGGTTGTCGGGGATGCGCAGCGCGTACGCCTCGTCGACGACCAGCTTCGAGGAGTAGCCGCCGTGGGTCGGCAGGCCGTCGTGGCCGACGCTGTTGTAGGTGAAGACGGTGCCGCCCTGGCCGGTGCAGTACTGCTGGAGGCCGGCCCGGCAGTTGTCGCACTCCCGGCAGGAGTCGACGATGCAGCCCACGCCGACCCGGTCGCCGGCCTGCCAGCGGGTGACGCCCGCGCCGACCTCGGTGACCACGCCGGCGATCTCGTGGCCCGGGACCATCGGGAAGATGCCGGTGCCCCAGTCCTCGCCGACCTGGTGGATGTCGGAGTGGCAGATGCCGCAGAACTTGATGTCGATCACGATGTCGTGCTCGCCCGCCGCCCGGCGGGTGACGGTGGTCTTCTCCAGCGGGGAGTCGGGCCGCGCCGCGGCGTAGGCGGCGACCGTGCGGGTGGTGCCCTCGGTGGTGCTCGTCGTCGTTGCGTTCGTCGAGTTCGTCATGCTTCCAGCCTGCGCCGGTGCGGTGCGACCAGCCAGACCAGAGCTCTTCGTACGCAGGCCACGCGTAGGGACCCCGGACGTACGACCGCGGAACGTACGCACGGCAGTATCACCCTTGCCCCCGCCCCTGCGGCCCGGATCCCCCGCATACTGCAGGCATGGACCAGCGCACCGAACTCAGCGAGTTCCTCCGATCCCGCCGCGCCCGGCTGCGGCCCGAGGACGTGGGCCTGCCGGACAGCACCACCCGGCGGCGGGTGCCCGGCCTGCGCCGCGAGGAGCTGGCCCTGCTCGCCGGAGTCAGCACCGCCTACTACACCCGGCTCGAACAGGGCCACGGCGAGAGCGTCTCCGCCGCCGTCCTGGACGCCATCGCCCGCGTGCTGCGGCTCAGCCCCGCCGAGCGCGAGCACCTCGGCCGGCTCACCAGGCCCGCTCGCCGCCGCCCCGGCCGGGCCGCCGCCCGCCCGCAGCGGGTCCGGCCCGCGCTCCAGCAGCTCCTGGACGCGATGGAGTGCGTGCCCGCGTACGTCCTCGGCCGGCGCCTGGACATCATCGGCTGGAACCGGCTCGGCACCGCCCTGCTCGGCGACTTCGCCGCGATGCCGCCCGAGCAGCGCAACATGGCCTGGCAGCTCTTCCTCGACCCGGCCTCCCGCGAGCTCTACGAGGACTGGGACGGCAAGGCCACCGACGTCGTCGGCATGCTGCGGCTGGACGCCGGACGGGATCCGGACGACCCCAGGCTCGCCTCGCTGATCGGCGAACTCTCCCTCAAGAGCGCCGACTTCCGCCGCCTCTGGGCCGCCCACAGCATCCAGGACAAGGGCCACGGCACCAAGCGGCTGCACCACCCGGTGGTCGGCCGGCTCAACCTCCAGTACGAGACGCTGCGCCCGGCCGGGGACGTCGACCAGGTGCTCGTCACCTACCACGCCGAGCCCGGCTCCAGCTCCGCCGAGTCCCTCCGCCTGCTGGCCAGTTGGGCGGCCACCGACTTCCACCCGGAGCCCGCCGAGCCTGCCGAGGCGACCCCGGTCGATCCCGTCCGGTAGCGCCCCTGGTAGGCCTTCCGGCCAGACCCTCCCGTCAAGGGGTCGATGGTCCCGGGTCCGATCGGGGCCATCGGCCCTTCTCGCCGGTAACCGGGCGGCGATTGACTGGGCGGGTCATGGACACCACCACCAGCGGAAACACCACCAGCGGCACCACCGCCGAGTACGACCGGCTGATCGCCCGCCACCACGCGATGCGGCTCCGGCGCCAACTCCTCATCCCCGCCTCGCCCTTCGGGCCCGACCCGGCCGGCTCCGGTGCCGACGCGTACGGCGGCACCGGCGGACCGGACGGCTACGACGGCTACGACGGCGCCGCCGACCAACGGCTGATCCGGCGCGACCTCGGCCTGCTCGACCCGCTCTCCGAACTGATCGACCACCTCTACGCGGTGATGTTCCGCCGCCGCCCCTACCTGCGCCCGCTCTTCCCCGCCTCGATGGAGTTCCAGCAGGCCCACCTGGAACGGATCCTCCGCCACCTGGTGGACCACCTCCACCACCCGGCCGAACTGGCCGCGACCCTGCGCCAACTCGGGCGCGACCACCGCAAACTGGGCGTCCGGCCGGTCCACTACGAGGCCTTCGAGGAGGCCCTGTGCGCGGCGATTCGGCACCGGGCGGGCGCCCGGTGGACCGAGGAGATGGAAGCGGCCTGGGTCCGGATGCTGCGCTTCGCCGTCGCGGCGATGACCGCCGGCGCCGACTCCGCGCTCACCGAACCCCCGTACTGGCACGCCGTGGTGACCGGCCACGAGCGCCGCCGCCCCGACCTCGCCGTCCTGCGCGTGCGCACCGGCGAGCCCTACCCGTACCGGGCCGGACAGTACGGCACGGTCGAGCACCCGACGCTCCCGCACACCTGGCGGCAGTATTCGATTGGCTGCGCGCCGCGCACCGACAACGAGTTGGAGTTCCACGTCCGGCGCACCGGGCCGGACGGGGTCAGCGCGGCCCTCGTCGAACGCACCGCCGTCGGCGACCGGCTGCGCCTCGGCCCGCCGCGCGGCGGCCTGCTGCCCGAGGACGACACCCGCGACCTGCTGCTGGTCGCCGGCGGCACCGGCCTGGCCCCGATGAAGGCCATCGTCGAGCAGCAGGCTGCCCAGCGCCCGCGCGGCCGCCGCGTCCACCTGTTCGTCGGCGCCCGGGACCGCGGCGACCTCTACGACTGGTCCGCCCTCGCCGAACTCGGCCTGCACAAGCCATGGTTGGCGCTCACGCCGGTCACCGCAGGCCGGCTCGCCGACGCCGTCGCGGGCGCTGGGGACTGGCGCGAGCACCTCGCCTGCGTCAGCGGCCCGGCCGGCATGGTCGCCTCCGTCCGTTCCGAACTGCTCGCCGCCGGGCTGCCCCTGGCCCAGGTCCGCTACGACCAGGCGCTCGCCCGTTAGCCGTACGTCCTGCCGGTAGTCGCACGTCCTGCCGGTGGACGTCCCGCCGGTGGACGTCCCGCCGCCGGACGTCCTACCGGTAGCAGTAGGAGTCCGAGGAGGCGTCGCCGCCCGCGAGGTGGGTCTGGTGCACCCGCAGGCCCCGGAAGTCGGCGCCGTGCGGGAAGAAGCGCTCGTCGACGCTCAGTCCGCCCGCCTCGGTGTCGGCGTCCAGCTTGACGATCCACGGCTCGATGCCGTCCGGGTAGAACTGGTCGTCCCAGGCGCCGTAGAGGGAGTTGGTGAGGTAGAGCCGGCGCCCGTCCCGGCTGATCTCGACCATCTGCGGGGCGCCGCTCAGCGGGCGCCCCGGCGCGGCCGGGTGCGGGGTGCGGGCGACGACCCCGCCCAGCCGCACCGAGTCGGCGAGCCGCGGGTGGAACGGGTCCGACACGTCGTACTGGAACAGCTCGCCGGTGCCCCACGCGGACACGTACAGCCAGCGGTCGTCCACCGACAGGTTGATGTCCGTGATCAGCGGCGGCACCGCGCCGAACGGTTGCAGCGCGGGCGGCAGGTCCTCCGTCTTGGCGGGCTCGGCGGGGATCTCGATCACCTTGCGCGCGGTGAACGCCGGGCCCTCCCGGTACCAGAGCCAGACCGAGGCGGACAGGTCCTCGACGTTGGTCACCACCCCGGCGAAGCCCCACTCGGCCTGCGGATCGTGCGCCGGGCGCAGCTCCAGCACCATCTGGTACTGGTCGCCGAGGTCGATCCGTTGGAGGTGCCGCCCCGAGTCCAGCTCCCAGAAGTGCAGCGCGTGCCCGTACTTGCGGCCCAGCAGCAGCTCCGGGACGACCCCGCCCTCCACCATCCAGGGCGTGCCCCACTCGCTGGTCACCCCCACGTTCGTCCCCAGGTGCCACCAGACGTCGTACGCGAAGTGCTGCGGCCCGCGCTCCGTCTCCCAGGCGCGCAGCACCTCGAAGGTGGTGTGGTCCAGCAGCGCCACCCCGCCGGGCCCGTCGTTCCCGTCCCCGCTGCCCAGGCAGGACAGGAACACCCCGTCCGGCCCGCAGTGCAGGGTGTGCGGGCGCGAGTAGCCGGCCTTGGCGGCGAGTTCCGCCGCCTCGACGGTCTTGACGAGGCGCGGCCGGACGGGGTCGGGCCGGGTGTCCATCACGTGCAGCCGCGAGGAGCGCAGGCCTGGGAGGAGGAGGTAGCGCCGCTCGGGGTTCTCGTGGCAGGCGTGTGCCAGCGCGCTGGAGCAGGCGTTCCACCCGAAGTGGTGCAACTCGTCGCCCAGCGTCGGCAGTTCGGCGAAGTTCAGGACCTTCCCGTAGCTCGCCGACGCCGGATCGGTGTCCACGGTGAGCAGCGCGTCCGGCCGCTCCCCGGCCCGGTCGAACCCGGCGACGTACGCCAGCGTCTCCGGTGGCGCGGCGATCGCCTCGGCGGCCGAACGGTACAGCGACGGATCGGTGTGGCCGGCCTGCGGCATGTGTTCTCCTCAACTCGCCTGCGTGACAACCGGAGTTGGATCTGTCCGGGTAGCGTTCCACACGACCACCGGCGCACAGCAGGCGCACGGGGAGCGATCAGGAGGCGCGGACGGCCGGGCCGCACCGGCGCCCGGCAGACCGGTGCCCGGCAGGCAGCCCCGGGCTACCGGCCGGTATTGTCGGGGTCCTGGATCGGGATCACCTGCGACGGACGGCAGGTCGAGCATGAGGACGGGTGCGGCGCAGATGGAGTTTCGGGAAGACATCCTGGGTGCCCCCTACGAGACGGCCGAGCTGACACTGCGGCCGGACGCCGAGGGGGAGGTCTGCGCGACGCTGGTGCGCCGGCTGGTGCCGGGGGCGGAGCGGGCCGTGCTGTACATCCACGGGTACAACGACTACTTCTTCCAGACCAACCTCGCCGACCACTTCGCCGCGCTCGGCTTCTCCTTCTACGCCCTGGACCTGCGCAAGTACGGCCGCTCCCTGCGCCCGCACCAGTCGCCGAACTTCGTGCGCGACCTCGCAGAGTACGACGAGGAGATCGACGAGGCGGTGCGGATCATCCGCGAGGTGGACGGGCACCGGCGGCTGCTGCTGAACGGGCACTCCACCGGCGGGCTGATCGGTGCGCTGTGGGCGGGGCGGCGCTCGGGGCGCGGCCTGGTGGAGGGGCTGTTCCTGAACAGCCCGTTCCTGTCGATGCCGGCCGCGCCCGCCGTGCGGACCGTCGGCGGCCCGGCCGTCACCGCGATCGGACGGCTGGCGCCCACCCGCGTGCTGCCGTCGACGCTCAACCCGCACTACACGCACAGCCTGCACAAGGACCACGAGGGCGAGTGGGACTTCGACCTCACCCTCAAGCGCCCCGAGGGCTTCCCGCTGTACGCGGGTTGGCTGTCCGCCATCCACCAGGGCCACCGGCAGCTGCGGCACGGGCTCGGGATCGACGTGCCGGTGCTGCTGATGGCGTCGACCAGGTCGATCACGACCACCAAGTGGCACAACGCCCTGCACCACGCGGACGCCGTGCTGCGCGCCGACGACATCGCCGGCCAGGGCCCGCGGCTGGGCCGGCACGTCACCATCGTCCGGATCGAGGGCGGCATGCACGACCTGGTGCTCTCGGGCGAGGCCGCCCGCACCCGGGCCTTCGCCGAACTGGACCGCTGGCTCGCCGCCTACCTCGACGTCCGGCCGGCGGACGTCCGGTCGGTGGACGCCCAGGCCGTGGACGCTCAGGCCGTGGGGGAGAGCGCGTGACGGACGAGTCGGTGACGCACGAGGCGGCGGCGGACGAGCCGGTGCCGGTCGGGCGCCACACCGACCTCGGCTTCGCCAAGCTCATGCCGGACCTCGACCGGGACGGCGGCTGGCTGCTCACCCTGGACGGCACCCCGCAGTCCTACGTCGACCTCGCCGACCCGACCCACCTGGAGTTCGAGTACACCCGGCGGCTCGGCCACCTCGCCGACGCCCTCGCCCCCGCCGGGCGGCCGCTGGACGTGCTGCACCTGGGCGGCGGCGCGCTCACCCTGCCCCGCTACCTCGCCGCCACCCGCCCCGGCTCGCGCCAGCGGGTGGTCGAGGTGGACGGGCCGCTGCTCGACCTGGTCGCCGAGCACCTGCCCTGGCAGGGGCCCGGCGCGGACATCACCGCGACCGTCGGCGACGCCCGCGCCGCCCTCGCCGAGACCCCGCCCGGCACCCGGGACCTGGTGATCGCGGACGTCTTCCACGGCTCGCGCACCCCCGCCCACCTCACCTCGGTGGAGTTCCTGCGGCTGGCCGCCGCCGCCCTGCGCCCCGGCGGCTGCTACGCCGCCAACCTGGCCGACGGCCCGCCGCTGGCCTTCGCCCGGGCCCAGGCCGCGACGGTCGGCGCGGTGTTCCCGTACACCTGCCTGGTCGCCGAGGCCCCGGTGCTGCGCGGCCGCCGGTACGGCAACATCCTGCTCGCCGGTTCGACGGCCCCGCTCCCGGCCGCCGAGCTCACCCGGCTGCTGGCCGGCGACATCTTCCCGGCCCGCCTCACCGACGGCGCCGACCTGGCCGCCCTGGTCGGCCGCACCGCCCCGGTCACGGACGCCGACGCCACCGACTCCCCGCCCCCGCCGGACGGAGCGTTCAGCATCGGCTGAGCGGCGCGGCGGCCCGAGCGTCCCCGCGCCCGGGGTGTCAGAATCGGCGGGTTCAGGCCGGAGCGTGGAGCACGTCGAGCGTCGAGCACGTCGAGCGTCGAGCACGTCGATCGTGGAGCACGCCGAGCGCGCAACACGTCCGGCGCGGAGCAGGTCCAGCGCGGAGCACGTCCGAAGGAGTGAGCGATGAGCGGCGGGGAGCGGCCGGAGTTGGCGGAGGTGCCGGAGACGGCGTTGTGGACGCTGTGGCACCGCGCGGTGGAGGCGCGTCGGCCGGACACGGTGCTGGAGGACCCGAAGGCGGTCGAGCTGGTCGACCGGATCGACTTCCCGTTCGCGGAGCGCTTCGGGGAGGGCGCGCTGGTCAGCCAGTTGCAGGCGCTGCGGGCGGCCTGCTTCGACCGTGAGGTGGCAGACTTCCTGACCCGCTGCCCGCGCGGCACCGTGGTCGGCCTCGGGGACGGCCTGGAGACCCAATCGTGGCGGGTCGACAACGGCCGGGCGGACTGGCTGGCGGTGGACCTGCCGGAGACGGCCGCGCTGCGGGAGCGGCTGCTGCCGCCGGACGAGCGGCGCCGGATCCTCGCCTGCCCGGTCACCGACCCGGGCTGGATGGACGAGGTGGATCCGGCACGCGGAGTGATGATCTGCGCCGAGGGCCTGCTGATGTACCTGCGGCCGGAGGAGGTGCGGGCACTGATCGCGGCCTGCGCCGAGCGCTTCCCCGGCGGGTCGATGGTGCTGGACGCGGTGCCGCGCTGGTTCAGCGCCCGGTCCGTCCAGGGCAAGCTGCGGAACCGGCACTACCACGCCCCGCCGATGCCGTTCGGCATGGACGCGGACGAACGCGGCAAGCTGGCCGGCGCGCACCCGGCGGTGACCGACGTGCGCGAGGTCTACCCGGAGGGCGGGCGGGGCCTGCTCCGCGCCCTGCTGCCGTTCGTGCGCCGGGTGAACGCGCGGCCGTCCGTGGTCGCACTTCGCTTTGCCGGATCTTGAAGAACGGCTGGTCAAGCGGGAACCATGGGGAACCACCGCACGTCGTAACCACGGGTGATCGGCCGGGGGGACAGGCCGCCCGGCACGTTAGGCTGCCCTTATGGGGAAGCGGCCGCGTTGCCGCCATCGGACAACTGCCGGAATCGGCGCGCGGCACCGCTGAGGGCCGCGCCGGCTCCGACCTGCCACGGAGGTACTGGCCTTGCACATCGACGCCTGGATCGAGAGCGTCCCACCGACCGCGGTGTACGCCCTGGTCGGCCTGATCATCGGCCTGGAGTCGCTGGGCATCCCGCTGCCCGGCGAGATCGCCCTGGTCACGGCCACCCTGATGGCGGTCAAGGGTGTGGTGAGCCCGGAATGGATCGCGGTGGTCGCGATCCTCGGGGCGATCATCGGCGACTCGATCGGCTACTCGATCGGCCGCAAGGGCGGCAAGCCACTGTTCGAGAAGCTCGGACGGAAGTTCCCCAAGCACTTCGGGCCGTCCCACCTGGCCACCGCCGAGCGCTCCTTCCAGAAGTGGGGGATGTGGGCGGTCTTCTTCGGCCGCTTCATCGCCCTGCTGCGCATCTTCGCCGGGCCGCTCGCCGGCGCGCTGAAGATGCCGTACTGGAAGTTCCTGATCGCCAACGTGCTCGGCGGCATCGTCTGGGCCGGCGGCACGACGCTGCTGGTCTACAAGGTCGGCAAGAGCATCGAGCCCTGGCTGTCCCGCTTCTCCTGGGCCGGCCTGGCCGCGGCGGTGCTGGTCGGCGGCGCCTCGGCCTGGTTCATGAAGCGCCGGGCCGCCAAGACCCACGCCAAGATCGAGGCGGAAGAGGCGGCCGCCGCAGCGACCGCCGCCAAGGCGCCCGTCGCGGAATAAGCGCAGTAAGCGCAGTGACGAGGCGTCTGCACTGAGCACGGCGGGGCTGTCGAGCCCTCGGAGTAGCATCGGCGGGTACCTGCCGATCATGCACAACTGGAGGGCCCGATGACCCAGTCGACGTGGGATGCCGTGGACGCGTACTTCTCCGAGCAGTTGGTGGGGCACGACCCGGCGCTGGAGGCCGCGGCCGCCGCCGCCGACGCGGCCGGGCTGCCGGAGATCGCCGTCGCCCCCAACCAGGGCAAGCTGCTGCACCTGCTGGCGCTGACCCAGGGCGCGCGGCGGATCCTGGAGGTCGGCACGCTCGGCGGGTACAGCGCGATCTGGCTGGCCCGGGCGCTGCCCGCGGACGGCACCCTGATCACCCTGGAGATCGACCCGAAGCACGCCGAGGTCGCCCAGGGGAACATTGCGCGCGCAGGGCTGGAGAAGGTCGCCGAGGTGCGGCTCGGCCGGGCCGCCGACTCGCTGGCCGCGCTGGTGGAGCAGGGCGTGGAGCCCTTCGACCTGGTCTTCATCGACGCGGACAAGCCCAGCAACCCCGAGTACTTCCGGCGGGCGCTCCAGCTGACCAGGCCCGGCTCGCTGATCATCGTCGACAACGTGGTGCGCGGCGGCGCCGTCGCCGACGCGGACAGCACCAACCCGGCGGTGGTCGGCACCCGGGCCCTGCACGACCTGATCGCCGCCGAGCCGAGGGTCACCGCGACGTCGGTGCAGACGGTCGGCAGCAAGGGCTACGACGGCTTCACGCTGGCCCGCGTGCAGAACTGAATTTTTCAAGTACCACGGAGGAACGGAGACATCGTGCGGATCGGACTGCTGGGCGCCGGCCCCTGGGCGGAGCGGGTGCACGCACCCGTCCTCGCCGAGCACCCCGGGCTGGAGTTCACCGGCGTCTGGGCCCGCCGGCCTGAGGCGGCCACGGCCCTCGGCGGGGCGTACGGCGTCCCCGGCTACGCGGACCTCGACCAGCTGCTCGCCGAGGTGGACGCCGTCTCGATCGCGCTGCCGCCGACCGTGCAGGCGGGCCTCGCGGTACGGGCCGCCGAGGCGGGCTGCCACCTGCTGCTGGACAAGCCGGTCGCGCTGACCGTGCCGGACGCGCAGGCCGTGGCCGAGGCCGTCCGGGCCCACGAGGTCGCCTCCGTGGTCTTCTTCACCGTCCGCTTCGGCGGGGAGCAGATCCCGTGGATCGAGCAACAGGCAGGCCTGGGCGGCTGGTTCACCGGCCGCTCGGACTGGCTCGGCTCGGTGTTCGCCCCCGGCAGCACCAGCCCGTACGCGGCCTCGCCGTGGCGCGAGGAGAAGGGCGCGCTGTGGGACGTCGGCCCGCACGCGCTGTCGGTGCTGCTGCCGGTGCTCGGCGACGCGACGCAGGTCACGGCGGTGGCCGGCCCGCTGGACACCGTCCACCTGGTGCTGCGGCACGCCGCCGGCGCCTCCAGCACCCTGGCGCTCAGCCTCACCGCGCCGGTCGGCGCCGGCGGCGCAGGCCTGGAACTGCGCGGCGAGCACGGCATCGCCCACCTGCCCGAGCGCGGCGAGGGCCCGACCGCAGCCCTGCACCGCGCCCTGGACGCCCTCCAGGCCTCGGCCGCCACCGGCCAACCACACCCCTGCGACGCGGAGTTCGGCCTGCGCGTGGTCGAAATCCTGGCCGGCGCCGAACACTCCCTGACCACGGGCGCACCGGTCGCGGTGTAGCTGTGACACCCGGGCGGGGAGGGCGTGGGAGAGAGGCGCAGGCGGACGCTAATGGAGCAGAGAAGGAAAAACAAGCATGACCCGCAAGGGAAACAGCAAAACAAAAAGAGAAAAAGGCTCGAACAGAGGGATCCCTCCCAAA
>NZ_JBHVWW010000040.1:6988-15443 GCF_042882025.1 Kitasatospora sp. NPDC058243 | reverse complement strand
TCTTCCTCACAACACCCCCCCCTGACACCGCCTTCGCCTTGGCTGTTGTGGTGGTGGCACGCCTGGTGGACCCTACGGTCCCCCCCCCCCCCCCCCCCGCCCGGGTCATGACGTGACGAGCCAGCGCCCGCTCACGGCGGAGGCACCATCTGAGCGGTGGCGTCCAGGTTGCGGACCGGTTTGCCCTCCTCGTACGACACCGGGACGGTACCCGCGAGCTCGGCCACGGCCTTCTTGAGTGCTGACGACGCTGCGCCTTCATGCGACGTGGTGACCGTGATACCCGACGCGTCCGGCAGCAGGGCCGCCGTATAGACCGGGAACGGCAGCGAATCGGCCTGTGCCGCATCGCCGATCCTCTTGAGGACAGGGTCGACGGTCGCCCGCGCGTAGGACGCGTGCCGGATCTCGGCGCGTCCCGTCTCGACGCCGGGATGCGCCTGGGCGGCGGCCGCGACGAGGGCTCTGGCCCGCGGCTCGTCCGTCGCGAACAGCACGACCCGGCCTGCCGCCGGGTCCAGCTTCAGCGCGCCGAAGGTGTCCTTGAACCCGCCGCGCCCCTGCTCTCCGAGCGCCGACGCCAAGTCCTGCAGCGCTGCGAGCGAGAGCGCGTCCACCTGCTGCGACGGCGAGGAGACCACGGCCCCGGGACCAGCAGGGCCGCCACCGGCCGACGCACTGGTACCGCAGCCACACAGCAACCCCGCTGCCGTCAGCACGGCGGCCGACCACGCGGGTACTCGCGATGGTGTCACTCGGTGAACTCCGTCCTGGTGGCGCTTCTGATGGTTCGATCCGTCTCGGTCGCGGTGCCATACGGCTGTGCGGTGCCACGCGGTCGTGGGGTCAGGCTGCGGGGAGGGTGGGGCCGGTCGGGCCCGGGCGGCGGTCGGTGGGGCGGGCCGGGGGGATGACGGGGGCGTGGAAGTCGCGCGGGCCGGTCCACAGGGCGGGGACGGCGTCGCCGCGGCGGGCGAGTTCGTAGGCCAGCGCCTCGTAGTTGACGCGCCAGCCGTGGAAGTGCTGCCAGGCCTCGTCGACCGGGCGCTCGCGGGGGAAACCGGCGCTCGTGATCATGGCGACGGCGCCGATGTACTCGGTGTAGGTCAGGCGGATCGGGACGTCCGGGTCCGGGTCCGGGTCGAAGTCGATCCGCACGGAGCGGCCGATGTCGCGCAGCGCGGTGAAGCCCGCGCGCAGCACCAGGCGGGCCTCGGGCGGGGCCGAGCGCGGGCAGAGCGCCAGGTGGAGGGCGGCCGCGTCGAGCACCGCGATCAGGCCGACCACCCAGCTGCGGTTCGGCTGCGGGGAGCGGAAGGACAGCAGCACCGGGTAGTTGGAGTGGCTCTCGCCGATGTCGGCGGCGAGCCGCTCCCAGTCCCGGTAGAGCTGGGGGAGGGCGGTCTCGGTGTCGACGAGGGACTGCCGGGCCAGCAGTTCCGGGCCCCAGGCGGGCTCGCCGGCCCGGGACTGGAGCAGGGTCACCTCGGTCTCCCGCCGCTGGTAGGCGGCGTAGAGGGTGGGCAGGTAGGCGATCTGGAGGGCGATCACCAGCGGCCCGCTGGCGGCGGCCATGAAGTCGATCGCCGACAGTTGCAGGCGCTCGCCGCTGGCGTAGCCGAGGGTGAAGAGGCTGGACCCGGACTCCCGGATGGCCACCGACCAGCTGAGGTCGGACGTGCCGTGCAGCAGCAGGGTGTAGGCGAGCAGCATGCCGCTGAGCCACACCCCGAGCATGCCGAGCAGGATCAGCGGCGCCAGCCAGGTCAGCGCCCGGTCCTGCGCGTAGTAGCTGCGGAACGGCGTCGCGTAGAGCCGGAGCACGGTCCGCAGCACCCGCCAGAGCCGGCTGACCAGCGCCGAGTACAGCCCGCGCGGGACGACCAGCGTGCGCAGGATGCTGCCGACGATGAGCAGGAGCAGCAGGGCGCCGGCCAGGGTGTGGATCATCCTCATGGCGCCATTGTGGCGGTCCGGCGGAGCGGCTGCGGCACGGGGCGGGCGCCCGGTGGCCGGGTCCGGTGCCGGCCGGGTCTTTGATCGGGCCATATCCGAGGGGCGCTGTGGCCGGGTCGGCGCAGACGGGCGCGGGACTGTTCCCCGTGCGGTTGTCGAGGCCGGCGCGCGGCTCGCGTTGTTGGAGATGTCCTCGGACTCGGGGGTGAGTGCGGGGGACGTCTTCGGCCATGTCGCGGTCACGTCCGGCGACGAGGCTGCGCCGGTCCGTGATCGTGAAAGTCGTGATCAGACTGCTACGGACTGTCACTCGGTCGCGTGCTGTCGCTACCGGGCGCCGTACCTGATCAGGCCACCGGCGGGATCCGGCCGGATGGGCTGCGTGGACCGTGCTCCGCTCGCGGCCCCGTGATCCCACACGCTCGTGTTCGATTCCGTTCGCCGGCGCGTCCGCTCGTCCCGACCTCCCGTGTGGTGTCCGGCCGCGGGGCGGTGGTGACGTAAGCCCCGTGCGGCGCTTGCCCGGAGCTCTCCGAAACCCCGGTCTGACGGGTTGTCCGGTTCTGGGAGGCGCAGGTGCCGGCTCTTGGCGATTCCCTGCCGGTGCGGGGGAGGGCTGCGTACTTTCTGAACCCTGCCGGGACGCGCTGGGGGAGTCGTCGCGACCCCTGGCCTTCCACCGTCCCGGGATTCCGCAGCCCCCCGGGGGGCGATGCGCCGTGCGCGCTCGCCCGCCGGCCGCTGCTCCGCCCCACCACCGAGAGGAAGCGTCCATGCCCGACTCCGCTCTTCCCACCCCCTACGACGAACCGCAGCCGGCGACCCCGCTGACCGCACAGCTGAACGCCGGCGTCGCGCTCCCGCCGCCCGGCCAGGACGCCGAGGCGGACTTCGCGAAGCAGGGCCTGCTGGTGGCCCTGGACCCGAACGACCCCGTTCCCGGCCCCGGCCCCGGCGGTCAGCCCTATGCCTGGAACCTGGCCCCCTACGCGGCGTTCCTGTCGGAGCAGACCCCCGCGCCGGACACGGCCAATCCGAGCCTGTGGCGCAATGCCGTGCTGAACATGAACGCCGGCCTGTACGAGGTGGTGAAGGACGCCGTCTACCAGGTCCGCGGCATGGACATATCCAACATCACCTTCATGGAGGACCCGACCCAGCAGAGCAGCGACATCGTCGTCCTGGACCCCCTGATCAGCGAGGAGTGTGCGAAGGCCGCCCTCGACCTCTACCTCGGCGAGCGCGGTGCGCGCACCATCAAGGCCGTCATCTTCAGCCACTCCCACACCGACCACTACGGCGGCGTCCGGGGCCTGTTCGCGGGCGGCACCCCCGATGCCGACGTCAAGATCGTCGCGCCGGACGGCTTCCTGGAGCACGCCGTCAGCGAGAACGTGTACGCGGGCAACGCGATGAGCCGCCGCGCCACCTTCATGTACGGATCACTGCTCCACAAGGGCGCGGACCAGCAGATCGACGCGGGACTCGGCAAGACGATGTCGTCGGGGACCACCGGCCTGCTCGCCCCGACCCACACCGTCGTCGCCAGTGTCACCGACGAGGACACCCAGATCCCCGCGGGCGTCCCCTGCACCCTGGCCGGGATCCAGTTCGAGTTCCAGCTCACGCCCGGCACCGAGGCGCCGGCGGAGATGAACTTCTACCTCCCCGACGTCAAGTCGCTGTGCATGGCGGAGAACGCCACGCCCACCCTGCACAACCTCTACAGCCTGCGCGGCGCCCAGGTCCGCGACGCCAAGGAGTGGTCGAACTACCTCACCGAGTCCGCCACCCTCTACGGGGGCGACGCCACCTCCCTGTTCGCCAGCCACTTCTGGCCCCGCTGGAAGAGCGAGGGCGGCAACGAGATCGTCGACTTCCTCACCAGCCAGGCCGACCTCTACCGCTTCCTGCACGACCAGACCCTGCGCCTGGCCAACCACGGCCGGACCATGCACGAGATCGCCGAGGACCTCGACCAGCAGCTGCCCCAGAGCCTGGCCGGCCAGTGGTTCAACCGCGGCTACTACGGCACCACCAACCACGACATCAAGGCCGTCTACCAGCGCTACCTCGGCTGGTTCGACGGCAACGCGGCCCACCTGCACGGCCTGCCCCCCGAGGAGGTCGGCAAGCGCTACACGGACACGTTCGGCGCCGACACCATTGTGAAGGCGGCGCAGACCGCCTACGGGAACGCGACGACCGCCGACGACTACCGGTGGGTCGCCGAACTGCTCAGCCACGTGGTCTTCGCGGACCCGGCCAACACCGATGCCCGGAAGCTGGAGGCCGATGCGCTGGAGCAGCTCGGCTACCTCGCCGAAAGCGGCCCCTGGCGCAACTTCTACCTCGCCGGGGCCGCGGAACTGCGCAACCCCGGCGCCGGCACCGGCAGCACCGGCGCGCTGCCCGCACCCGAGATCATCACGGACGACGTGATCGCCGCCATGCCCCAGGACATGGTCTTCGACTACCTCGGCATCCGCCTCAACGGCCCCGACGCCGCGAACAACCCGCTCACCATCGCCCTCACCATCGCCGGCGGGAACGCCGGAGACCCCACGCAGTGCACCGTCCAGCTGCGAAACGGCGTCCTCGTCTACACCGCCGACACCGGCACCGGCGCCGATGCCTCGTACACCCTCACCCGTACCGGCCTCAACCAACTCGCCCTCGCCAAGGACGCGCAGAAGGAAGTGGCCGCGCTCGCGGACAGCAAGGACCTGACGGTCGACTCCGGCACCATCGACCCGCTGAACACCCTCGCGGGGCTGCTGGAGAGCTTCGACTTCTGGTTCGCCCTCACCACCCCCTGATCCCCTCACCTCCCATTCACCCCCATTCGGTACCGGCCGGCTGCCAGCAGTCGGCCGGTACCGGACGTTCCGGGGCGTCGACCTCCCCGCAACGGGACACCGTCCGGCGCGTGCTGCGGGACCACCTCGGCCTGTCCGACGGGTTCCGTTCACGACTGACCCGCGCCGAGGTGTCGCCGGAACGCCTCGGCGGCCGCGCGGGTGTAGAAGCGCCTGACCCGGTCCGAGGAGCCCGGCATGCGGAGGAATTCGTGTCGTGCGCGGCTCCAGAGGCCCCAGCACTCCAGGAGGAGGAAGTGCGGACTCGTGGAGTCGATCAGGCGGATCTCGAACTCGGCGCCCTCGGGGGCCGTCACGAGCGCCGTGGGCCGAGTGTTCCTGCGGACCCATGCCTGTGCCAGGGCGTACGAGTAGAAGCGCAACGGCTCCTCGGCGGGTGGCAGGGCCTTCACCAGGCGGCTGGTGCTGCGGTCACGGATGACCCACACCGGGTACGAGGCGCCGTGCGGGGCGTCGGCGGGGACGGCGGTGTAGCGCCTGCGGCTGGTCGTCATCGACGGGTCGCCACCTGGATGAAGCAGGAGGCCTTCTCCACACGTTCGGCGAACTCGTTGAACTCGCCCTCGATCGCCGAGATCGCGGACTTGCTCGGGACGAGGATCGCGCCGGCCCGGTGGTCGAGGAGCCGTTGCAGGGCGGCCTGGAGGAGAGGGCGCCGCTCGGGCCCCTTCGCGTGACTTCGTCGTCGACGACGATCAGGGCGATGTCCCAGTTGAAGGAGCGAGCGTAGGCCTCGCACCTGCGCAACTCGCGCTCGGGGAAGCCGGAGCTGGTCCTGGCCAGGTACGTGACGACCTGGAAGTTGTGGGTGGGGGTGTTGGGGGGGCATGACTGTCTCCGTGGTAGCACATCGCATCCGACTTCTCACCGGCTGTAGCCATGGTGGCGTGCGAGCGCTTAGGGTCGGAAGGCTTTCCCACTTGACACTCTTCGCCATGGGATTCAGGTGGCGTCGGAGGTGTGATTATGCGTGAGACGAAACTCGATCCGTCGGCATCCCCCCTTGCGGCGTTCGGCGCCCAACTTCGCAAGGCCCGCCAGGCGGCTGGTATGACCCAGGCCGAGCTCGGCAGGCTTACATCGCTGAGTGACAGTCAGATTTCGAACCTCGAAAGAGGGACGCGCAGTCCCACGCTCGACTGGGTGATTGAGGTCGATCGGGTTCTGAACACGAGAGGGACGCTGGAGCTGACCTATTGGAGCCTCAGCGGTGGGGGATCCCTGCTGGAAGGTTTCCCGGAGTATGCGGCGCACGAGGCAAGGGCGGTTGAGCTGCGGCAGTTCGAGTTGGGTGTTGTTCCTGGGTTGTTCCAGACCAGGGCCTACGCGGAGGCGTTGGTGGCGGCCGATGTGAGAGGGCGTTCTGCGAGTGTCGGTGGGTCTCGTCGTGCTTGAAGGCAGGTTGTCCGGTTTTAGGGCTTCCCGACCGGCCGGAAATGCGGTGCGCTGGTGGGCGTGGGTGGACGCGCTCCGTACCCGAGTGACCTGTCGGATGAGGCCTGGGAGCTGATCGGGCCGGTCATCGTCGCCTGGAAGGGCCGGCACACCTCGGTCAGCGGCCACCAAGGCGGCTACGACATGCGGGAGATCGTGAACGCGATCTTTTACCAGGCTCGCACCGGCTGCCAGTGGCGGTACTTGCCGCACGACCTGCCGCCGAAGAGCGCGGTGTACTACTACTTCGCACTGTGGCGCGACGACGGCACCGCCGAGACCGTCCACGACCTGATGCGATGGCAGGTCCGCGAAATGCGCAGACGTCACGAGGACCCCACCGCTGTCGTCCTGGACTCGCAGACCGTGCGGGCCTCGACGAACGGCACCCAAGGACACCACCGGACTGGACCCGGGCAAGAGAAGCCCAGGCCGCAAGCGGGGCATCGCCACCGACGTCCTGGGCCTGATCATCGCCGTCGTGGTGGTCGCCGCCAGCGTGCACGACAACGCCATCGGAATCACGCTGCTGGACAAGGTCGCCGCGAGCGCGCCCACCGTGACCAAGGCATGGGTCGACGCCGGATTCAAGAACGCCGTCGTCGCGCACGGCGCCCGCCTGGGCATCGATGTCGAGGTCGTCCAGCGCGAGCCCGGCACACGAGGGTTCACGCCCGAGCCGAAGCGGTGGGTGGTCGAGCAGACGTGGGGCACCTTGATGCTGCACCGCCGCCTGGCGCGGGACTACGAGGCACTGCCCGCCAGTTCGGTGGCGGTGGTCCACTGGTCGATGACCGACGTCATGCTCCACCGGCTGACCCGCACCGCCACTGCGAGCTGGCGCGACCCGCCCGCCGCGCGGGCCGACGACTGTGACGGGAGGACCCCATGAGGGACATGCTGGAGAAGATCAGCACCCGGCAGCGGCTGGTGCGCGAGACCGTCGAGCATCTGCGCGAACAGGCTCGCGGAACGTCTGCCGTGGGCAGCCGAGCACCGGGCAGACCAGACGTCGGACCCGCACCGAGACGACGACCCGCCGCCCATCCACCGGGACATCCGCGACCACCCGGCCGTGGAACCCGTGCACCCGCCCCGTCGGCCGCCCACACACCGGGCACGGCACCGGATCATCCCGCGTCCGCGCCGACACCCGGATGACCTCGCCCTCGTCCGCCACCCCCTCGATGACGAGGGCCGACAGCCCCGAAAACACCACGCTCACAAGCTCGTTGACATCACGCACATCATGCCGACGACCGACGTCACCCTTCGTCACCACCGATTACGGGACAGAGCCTTTGGCTGTACAGACCCCATTCTGGCGGGGTGGAGGTCGAGGCCGGTGGCGTCCCGAGCGGTGGCGTCCTGCGCCGGCGGGTCAGGGGTGCGGGGGAAGCCCTGGGAGGAGGCGGCCGAGCCCCTGTGAGGACGCGTCCTCCGGGGCTGCGGGGGCGCGGGAGGAGAGTGGCGCCCGTCGCTCCGGAGGCAGGTACGCGGTGGGCAGGGGGCCTTCCAGGACGTCGCCGTCGATGCGGACGCCCAGGTACGCCTGGACTCCCTCGGCCGCCTGCGTGGCCGTGGAGCGGTCCGGGAGCACCTGGACCGCGTCCCACAGCGGGTGGTCCGGGCCGCTGCGCAGCGTCGACGGGAAGCCCGCCTCGAAGGACTCGATCCGTACGCCGTCCCAGTAGCGTTCGAGGGTGGTCATGCCGTCGACGCTGTACAGCTGGACGGCCTCGGTGCCTGCCGACAGGCGTGAGAGCACGGCCTCCTTGAAGCCCTCGGGCTCGCCGCTCTCGTGGCAGAACGCCCACTCCCCGTCCCCGAGGACACCGGTGCGCAGGACGACGCCTCCCTCCGCGATCGGGAGGGTGGTGCGGGCCTGCTGCAGCGTCAGCTCCCGGACCGGTTCGGCGGCTGCCCCGTAGGTGGCGAGGACGTGTGCGGGGCCGCGGTGGCGGGCGAAGGTCAGGCACACGATGATGTCGTGCGCCCACCAGGGGTCCTGCGTGGTCATCGTCGCGATCCTCTTTCTGCTGGGCCGTTCGTTGTCGGGGCTCCGCGGCCGTGCCCGGGGGCCCTCCCCCCCGGGGCGGTCCCGGTTTCGTTTTGGTCGGGGCCCCTGGGCGTGCGGTCCTCCAGGAGAAGGTTGACCCCCCCGTTTCTCCTACGCGCTTTGTTTT
>NZ_JBHVWW010000040.1:0-6978 GCF_042882025.1 Kitasatospora sp. NPDC058243 | reverse complement strand
GAGGGGTTCCGGGCGGTTTCTGTTTCTCGCCTTCTTTTTTGTGGGTCTTTTTTTTTTGTGTCCCTCCTCCCCCCTCTTGCCTCCCCCCCCCCGCCCCCCGGCCACGGTGTCGTTCGGGCCGGGACCCGTGGACGTCAGGTCGTCCAGGAGACGGTGAACGCCTCGGTGTCGATCAGGCGCTGCGTCTGGACGAAGCTGCCGTACTTCCCGCCGGCCGCCTTGTTGACCGGGAGCGGGACGTGGCCCCGCACGCACGACTCCTTGTACGTGACCGGGTGTCCGGTCGTCTCACGGAACGTCCAGTTGCCGTTGGTGAATTGGGGGACGATCTCGGCGCACAGCCCGCCGTTCGTGCCGCCCTGGTACGTCCCGGCGAAGGGGAACTCGTCGCAGCTGTCCTCCGGGAACGCGACCGGGTCCAGCTGGGCGAACGGCACCGTGCTCTGCGCGCCGCAGGTGCGCTTGCGGTTCGGCTCGCTGTCGCCCTTCAGTCGCGTGAACTGCTTGGGCATGTTGGGCAGGTAGTTCAGTGCGAAGGCGTAGGTCGCGGCCGCCGCACCGTAGTCCGTCAGGGAGTAGGACAGGTCGGGCCGGACGTCGGCGTAGACGCATCCGGGCGAGCCCTTGCCCGGCTCGTGGACGGCGTTGTCGCAGCGGACCTTGCGCGGATTGGTCCAGTTGACGTTCGGCTGCAGGGGGATGGTGTTGTCCTGCGTGACGTACATGTGGTACTCGTTCGCCAGGGAGTCGACAGCCCCGACGGCGGGCGAGTCCGAGTACAGGACCGTACCCTGCGCCGACGTCCCGGGCGTCAGCGTACGGGCGCCCGCCCAGGGCTTGGCCGCGCCCATCTGGCAGGGCGCCGTACAGCTGGCGTCGAACGCGATGTTGAGGCTCGGCACGTTGCTGGTCGAGGACACCATGGTGACCGTCACCAGTTCGGTCCACATCGAGCTCGTGGCGCTCAGCGACATGCTCAGGTTGATCTTGAGCTGGGCCGAACCGATGGCGGTGCCCTTGTCGTCGCGCAGCGTGTAGGTCGTGGTCATGTCCTTCAGGCACGACCCGAACCGCTCGTACGACCAGTACCCCGCGCTGCCGATCGAGCACGCCCCGGCACCGTCCTGCGTGCTGCCGACGGCCTCGGAAACACTCCTACGACCCGCCGGGCCGTCGGTGACCTGCACGCACTCGGCCGCCGCACCCGCCTTCCCAGGCGCCGACCCCACGGCCACCTCCGTGCACTGAACCCCACCCGGCTCGGCCTTCACCGACAGGTCCTGCCGGTCCGCGGCGCTCACCGCCGTTCCCGGCCCCCCGATCCCCGGCAGACCCGCTGCCCCGGTGCCCGACTGAGCCGCCGACATGCCACCCGAAGCGACGACGAGCGAGACCGCGGCCGCCATCGATGCGGCCAGGGCGACCAGGCGCTGACCATGACGTTTCATCAACTTCCCTCCCCAAGAAGGCGCGAGTGCCATCAGTGGCACCAGCTGTCATTTGGGGCACACGGGTCGCAGCGCCCAGTGGGTTCACCCGGGTGGCGCAAGGGGCGAGAACAATACAGAGATACAGAACCGGTGGACGCTGATGGTGTGAGTGGACGTTAAGTCCGTTTCCGGTAGCGGCCTCGTCCGGGTTGAGCGAGGAAGCCTTGGCGGGTGAGGCGTCCGAGGCGGCTGCGGGTGATGTTGACGGACGCACGGGCAGGCGGTTCCCCACATCCGGACGATCGGCCGGATGGCTTCCACGCTCGCCGCGGGACCGGACGCCGCCCGGCGTCGCGGGCTGCTCACCGCAGCCCCTCTCGGTCCGCGACCGCACGGGCCGCTGGAGCACAACAGGTGTCCGGCCCGAGCCGAGGGCCGAGTGAGCCGATGGTACGAACAGCCTCCCCCGGTAGTGACGCGCACGCGAACGTGTGTGGACGGTGACGGGCCGCCACGCCCCGGCTGCCCGATCCGCCATCACCACCCGCACCTGGTGTGCGCGCGATCAGCGATGTGACGCATCGTCAGAAATGGACCCGGAAGTCTGATGAGCCCTAGAAACCGCCTTGGGGTCGGGGGCTCGTTGCATGGCCGAGTGCGTCACCGCCTACGCGGACGTCAGGGTTCGTCCCTCGTCAGGCGCGGCAGTGGAAGATGCCCCAACGTAGTTCCTCGCGGCGGGCGGCAGCCACCCACAGGGGCAGATTGGCCAGCAGGCTGTCGACGTAGGCGGGGCTGATGATGCGGCGCAGTTCCTGTTCGCGCCGGCGCGTCTCCTCGGTGATGTGCTCGTAGTGGCTGAGCAGTTGGTCGCTGCGGTCGTCGAAGTCGGTGTGGGAGAGCCCCAGGCCGGCGAGTGCGCGGCGGTAGAAGTGCGGCGTGGCCAGGGCGTCCACGCCCAGTCGGGAGACGGCGGCGCGCAGGGCGGCGGCGGGGGTGTCTTCGGCGGCCATCACGTCGGTGAAGACCAGGGCCCCCTCCGGCTTGAGGACGCGGACGGCTTCGCTGAGCAGGCGGGGGCGGTCGCCGCTGTGGCAGAAGGCTTCCTGGGACCAGACGACGTCGAAGCTGCGGTCGGGGTAGGGGATGTCGTGGAAGGACCCGGTGACGACCTCGATGAGGTGGTCGAGGCCGCGCTCGGCGTTCGTGGCGCGGTGGCGCTGGTTCTGGGTGTCGCTGAGGTTGAGGGCGATGACTCGGCATCCGAAGCGTTCGGCGAGGTAGCGGGTCGGGCCGCCGTAGCCGGAACCGAGGTCCAGTACCGAGCTGCCCGCGCGGACCAGGTCGCCGACCTTGTCCGCGGCCTGTTCGACGGTGTGACGAGAGGCGTCCGCGACGGATGCGTCCGCCCGGGCGTAGATCCCGGTGTGGATGTTCTCGCCGCCCCACACCGCGTCGTAGAACGCGTCGACGTCTGCGGTGCCGTAGTAGCTGCGGGTCGCTTCCTCGGAGCTCGCTGCGCTGCCGTGAGGCATGGTTTCTCCTCGCCCTGTCGTCCCGGTCGTGGTCCACCTACCAGCACACCCGACCTCCCGCCGCCCTGCCAGGCGGGAAACCGGCCAACCGGGAGGTAGGTGAACTCCGACAGGGCGCTTTCCAGGGCTCGTTGCCTGCGGGTGGCATTGACAGCGGGCGGCGTCCGGCTGAATGCTAAGCAAGCGCTTAGTCAACGAGGCCACACCCCGAGGACCCCGAGGAGCCGCCCGATGCCCGAGACCCCCGCCGAGCCGCCCGGGCTGGACCTGGCCCGCCTCCGCGCCCACCTGGACCGGGAGCTGCCCGGCCTCGTCCAGGGCCCGCTGCGGGCCGACCTCGTCGAGGGGGGTCGCTCCAACCTCACGTACGTCCTCACCGACGGCACCGACCGCTGGGTGCTGCGCCGCCCGCCGCTCGGGCACGTCCTGGCCACCGCGCACGACATGGGCCGCGAGTACCGCGTCATGACCGCCCTGCGCGACACCGACGTGCCCGTCCCGCGCACCCTGCTGCTCGATCCCGGCACGGACGTGCTCGGCGCCCCCTGGTACCTGATGGAGTTCGTCCCCGGCGTCGCGCACCGGGCCCTCGCCCCGATCGCCGCCCTCGGCGAGCAGCGCGTCCACGCGCTCGGGCGACGGCTGGTCGACACCCTCGCCGCCCTGCACCGGATCGGCCCGGCCGACGTCGGCCTCGCGGACTTCGGCCGCCCCGACGGCTACCTGGAGCGCCAACTACGCCGCTGGTCCACCCAGTTGGCGAACTCCCGCAGCCGCGAACTGCCCGACGTGGAACGGCTGCACGCCCTGCTCGCCGAGCGCCGGCCGATCTCCCCGGCGCCCGCCCTGGTGCACGGCGACTACCGGCTGGACAACGTGCTGGTCGGCGACGGCGACGCGATCACCGCCGTGCTGGACTGGGAGATGTCCACCCTCGGCGACCCGCTCACCGATGTCGGCCTGCTGGTGATGTACACCGAGGTCGCCGGCGTCGGCGGCGGCATCATCCCCTCCGCCGCGACCGCCCCCGGCTTCCCGAAGCCGGACGAACTCGTCGCGTACTACGCCGAGTTGACCGGCCGACAGGCCGCCGACCTGGACTGGTACGTCGCCTTCGCCTCCTTCAAACTCGCCGTCGTCGCCGAGGGCATCCACTACCGCTACCAGCAGGGCGGCACCCTCGGCGCGGGCTTCGAGCGGGCCGGCGAGATGGCCCCGATCCTCGCCCGGTACGGCCTGAGCACCCTCAAGGAGCACTGACCGATGGACTTCGCCTACGACGCCCGCACCAACGAACTCCGCGAGCAGCTGCTGGCCTTCATGGACCAGTACGTGCACCCGGCGGAGGCGGCCCTCGCGCAGCAGCTCGCCGACCCGGCCCGCGAGGCCTGGAGCACCCCGCCCGTGGTCGCCGAACTCCAGGCCGAGGCGCGCAAACAGGGCCTGTGGAACCTCTTCCTCCCCGGGGAGCGCGGCGC
Source organism: Kitasatospora sp. NPDC058243 (assembly GCF_042882025.1). NCBI lineage: Bacteria > Bacillati > Actinomycetota > Actinomycetes > Kitasatosporales > Streptomycetaceae > Kitasatospora > Kitasatospora sp. NPDC058243. The sequence goes on along the minus strand of NZ_JBHVWW010000040.1, from coordinate 2,535 downwards.
CGGCCTGACCAACCTCCAGTACGCCCCGCTCGCCGAAATCACCGGCCGCAGCCCGCAGTTGGCCCCGCCCGCGCTCAACTGCGCGGCCCCCGACACCGGCAACATGGAACTGCTCGCCCAGTTCGGCACCGCCGAGCAGCACGAGCGCTGGCTGCGCCCGCTGCTGGACGCCGAGATCCGCTCCGCCTTCGCGATGACCGAGCCCGAGGTCGCCTCCTCGGACGCCACCAACATCGCCACCCGGATCGAGCGCGACGGCGACGAGTACGTCGTCAACGGCCGCAAGTGGTACATCACCGGGGCGATGAACCCGCAGTGCCGGATCCTCATCGTGATGGGCAAGACCGACCCGGCCGCCGAACCGCACCGCCAGCAGAGCATGGTGCTCGTCCCGCGCGACACCCCCGGCGTCACCGTCAGGCGCGGCATGACGGTCTTCGGCTACGACGACGCGGACCACGGCGGCCACGCCGAGGTGCTGTTCGAGGACGTCCGCGTCCCGGTCGGGAACCTGATCGGGGAGGAGGGCGCGGGCTTCGCCATCGCGCAGGCCCGGCTCGGCCCCGGCCGGATCCACCACTGCATGCGCGCGATCGGCATCGCCGAGCGCGCCCTGGAGCTGATGTGCCGCCGGGTGAACGGGCGGGTCGCCTTCGGCCGGCCGCTCGCCGAGCAGGGCGTGGTGCAGGACTGGATCGCCGAATCCCGGGTCAGGATCGAGCAGTTGCGGCTGCTGGTGCTCAAGACCGCCTGGCTGATGGACACCGTCGGCAACCGGGGCGCGCACACCGAGATCCAGGCGATCAAGATCGCCACCCCGCGCACCGTCGAATGGATCCTCGACAAGGCCGTCCAGGCGCACGGCGCCGCGGGTGTCAGCCAGGACACCCCGCTCGCGCAGCTCTGGGCCGGCAACCGCACCCTGCGGCTGGCCGACGGACCGGACGAGGTGCACAAGCGCTCGCTGGCCCGGCGCGAGCTGCGGCGGCACCCGTAGGGGTGTCATACCGGAGTACTCAGGGGCAGGTTGGCTCCTGGGTATGACGGCTGCGGTCCGCCCCCGCCCGTACTGTCCTGATCAGCAGGCCAGCAGATCAGCAGATCAGCAGCCTGGCGGGCTGGCAGATCAACGGGGACGAGGAGAGACATCATGGGCGGGCGGGGACGGGCCGTGGCGGCGGTACTTCTGGCGGCGACGGCGGTGCTCGGAGTGGCCGGCGCCCCCGGGGCGGTGGCGGCAGCACCGGCGCCCGGGGCGGACGGCGGTGGCGAGCGCCAGGCCCGGGCCTGGCTGCCGGAGCCCACCGGGCCGTACCCGATCGGCACCACCACGCTGCACCTGACCGACACCGGGCGGGAGGACCCCTGGAAGCCCGGGCAGCGCCGCGAGCTGATGATCAGCCTCTGGTACCCGACCGCCCGCCCGGCCACCGGCGCCGACCGCGCCCGCTACATGGACCCCGCCGCCGGCGAACACTTCGGCACCGAGGGCAGCATCGGCCAGGCGAACCACGGCGCCACACCCGGCCGCACCGACTGGGCCGGCATCCGCACCCACGCCCGGCCGGACGCCCCCGCCCTGCCCGGCGGCCCGCGCCCGGTGGTGCTGTACTCGGCCGGCCTCGGCGACCCGCGCACCTGGGGCACGGGCCTGGTCGAGGACCTGGCCTCGCGCGGCTACGTCGTGGTGACGCTGGACCACACCTACGAGGCCTCCGAAGTCGCCTTCCCCGACGGGAACCTGGCCACCTCCGTGTTCCCCGCGCTGGTCGGACAGCCCGGCCTGGACATCGGCGCGGTGCTGCGCAAGTCGATGCAGACCAGGGTGGACGACACCCGCTTCGTACTGGACGAACTCGGCGGCCTGCGCCTGGACCCACGGCTGCCGGCCGGCCTCGCCGCCTCGCTGGACCTCGACCGGATCGGCATGGTCGGCCACTCGGCGGGCGGCTTCACCGCCCTCCAGGCCATGCACGACGACCCGCGCATCGCGGCCGGCGTCAACCTGGACGGCCAACTGCACTTCCCCGGGCCGGACGGCCACACCGGGGTGGACCTGCCCAGCGTCGCCCAGGACGGCCTGGACCGCCCGTTCCTGCTGATGGGCACCCGCAACGAGGACTCCGGGGACTACCACCGGCAGCCCGGCTGGGACGCCCTCTGGCAGCACAGCACCGGCTGGCACGCCGACGTCACGCTGAACGGCTCCCGGCACGGCTCCTACACCGACGCGCAGTCCCTGCTGCCCCAGCTCGCCCGGCAGGGCGCGATCACCCCGGAACGGCTGAGCGCCGACGTCGGCGACATCCGCCCCGACCGGGCGGTGCTCGCCACCCGCTCCTACGTCGCGTCCTTCCTCGACCGCTGGCTGCGCGGACACGACGACCACCTGCTGGACGGGCCCTCGGCGCGCTTCCCGGAGATGGTGTACGAGCGTTAGTACTGCAACCGCATCTGGGGGGTGTGTCCTCGGCGTTTGTAGTGGGAGTTGCGGGCGCGGGCTTGGCTTCGTCGTCGGAAGTGTGACCAGTGGAG